>CAZOZD010000189.1:0-4502 GCA_964584195.1 uncultured Burkholderiales bacterium | reverse complement strand
GTAGTGACACTCGGGGGAATCTGGAAACATAACGCTATGTTTCTTAATGGAGTTTATGGGGGGTGTTAAAGATGGGCTATGGGTTACCGAAAGCGGCGAGGGCTGGATATAGGCCCGCCTGGAGGGTCGGCGTTCTTGTGCAGACGAATCATCATGGTTCCGGACTCCGAAGGCTGTCGATCAGGTCACGCAGCACGGCGCGACTGACGAAGAGTGCACGACGTTTTGCGTCTATGTAATCATCCGGGGTCCAACATGCCGCCATGTTGCGTCGCTTTACCGTTCTGAGAAACTGAAGGCCGTGATGAACACCATGAAGAACATGCTTCCCCTCGGCCCGCTGCTGCTGGCCTTTTCCTGCGCGGCACTGCCGTTTCATGCACTCGCCCAGGCGCCGTCGCCGGACGCGAAGGCCCAGCTCGGTCGCCTGCTGTTTTTCGACTCTTCGCTGTCCGAGCCGGCCGGCCAGTCCTGCGCCAGCTGCCATGCAAGCAGCGCCGCATTCACCGACCCGGATACGCGCCGCCCCACCTCGAAAGGGGTTCATCCGGAACGCTTCGGCAATCGCAACACGCCCACGGCGATGTACATGGCCTTCGCGCCGAAATTCCATTTTGACCGCAAGGAGAAGCATTACGTGGGCGGGCTGTTCTGGGACGGCCGGGCCGCGACCCTGGAGGAGCAGGCCAAGGGGCCCTTCCTCAACCCGGTCGAGATGGCCAACCCAAGCAAGCGGGCAGTGGTGGAGAAGGTGCGCCGCGCGGCCTACGCGGATCAGTTCGAAGCCGTGTTCGGCAAGGGCGCGCTGGCTTCCGTGGAGCGCGCCTATGATCACATCGCCGCCGCCATTGCGGCCTTCGAGCGCACGACCGAGTTCCATCCATTCAATTCACGCTATGACGCCTGGCTGGCGGGCAAGGGCTCGCTCAGCGAACAGGAGTTGCGTGGCCTGAGGCTGTTCGAGGACGAGAAGAAAGGCAACTGCGCGGCCTGCCACCCCAGTCAGCGTGGCCCCAAGGGCGAGCCGCCGCTGTTCACCGATTTCACCTATGACAATCTTGGCGTGCCGCGCAATCCGGACAACCCGTTCTACACCCAGGCAAGAAAATTCAATCCGGATGGCCGTGGCTTCGTCGACCGCGGGCTGGGTGGCTTCGTGAAACAGCGGGCACAGGACGGCAAGTTCAAGGTACCCACCCTGCGCAACATCGCCCGCACCGCGCCCTACATGCACAATGGCTATTTCAGCACCCTGCGCGGCGTGGTGGCGTTCTACAACGATCGCGACATCCGGCCCGCATGCAAGGGCGAGATGCGCGAGGCTGATGCACTTGCCCGAGGATGCTGGCCAGGTCCGGAAATCCGCCGCAATCTCAATACCGATGAAATGGGCCGGCTCGGGCTGACCGAGCAGGAAATCGATGACATCGTCGCGTTCATGCACACCCTGAACGACGAATGAGCATGGAAACCCCGTTGTTATGGATCCTGTCCGCCGTCCTGATCCTGCTCGGCCTGGCGGGTACGGTGCTGCCCATCCTGCCCGGCACCATGCTGGTCTGGACCGGCATCGTGCTGGGGGCCTGGATCGACGACTTCACCCGCGTCGGAACAGCCACCCTCGCCGTGATCACGGTTCTGGCGCTGCTGGCCTGGGCCCTGGACTATATTGCCGGCCTGATGGGGGCCCAGCGGGCAGGTGCCAGCAAGCAGGCCCTGTTCGGCGCGGCGGCGGGAACGGTGCTGGGCCTGTTCATGGGTCTCGTGGGTGTGCTCTTCATGCCGCTGGTCGGCGCCGCCGTGGGGGAATATCTGGCGCGCCGGGACGAGATGCGTGCAGTCAAGATCGGTCTCGCGACCTGGATCGGGATTCTCGTCGGACTCATCGCCAAGGTCGTGCTGGCCTTCGTCATGGTGGGCATTTTCGTCGTGGCCCTGCTGATCTGAGGCGGAACGTTCGGCCGCGACCCGGGTCCATCGATGGCGTGACAGAATCCCTTTTCACCAGCCTGCACATTGGAGAGCGATGCGATGAACAAAACGACCCTGCTGACCCTGTTCGTGCTCGGTTTCGCGCTGACCGGCTGCGAACAGGCCGCCCAGCAAGCCACCGACATGGCCAAGCAATCCGCCCGGCAAGCCATCGATGGCGCCAAACAGACCGCCGAGGAGGCCCTTGGCCTGCAGGGCACCGGCAAAGAGGGGGAAGCCGGAAAGGGGAAGGACGAATCGGAACAGGAAGGCGAAAGGGAAGGCTCCGCAAAGGATTGATCCCAAAAAACTCAGTTGAAACGCAAAACATGGCGGAAACCAAGCCAGGCTTCGCCTGGCACCCTCACCCTACCCTCTCCCATTGGGAGAGGGTTGATTTTCGCCTCTCCCAATGGGAGAGGCCGACGCGAAGCGGCGGGTGAGGGTGAACGTGCGCGAAGCGCGCGTTCCAACTGCGGCATTTAGGTTGATTGCGCATGGCGCGCGCGCCGGCCACATTTTCCGGCAGGGGCCGGAAAGCACGGCATGGCCTGACGAACGGGCTGCGCCGCCACAGCACTCGCTTGAGCCGATCCATCGCGCCCGGCTATAATTGAGCCATTCCGAGCGGGGCGGGTGCGAACTCGTCCCGCTTGTCACGTCAGCGCCAGGAGATCCCTTGTCCACGTTCATGCCCGCGATACTCGCGCTCGCCGACGGTTCGGTGTTCCGTGGCCAGGCCATCGGCACCGAAGGCATCGGCGTGGGCGAGGTGGTGTTCAACACCTCGATGACCGGCTATCAGGAGATCCTTACCGATCCGTCCTACCGCCGCCAGATCGTCACCCTCACCTACCCGCACATCGGCAACGTCGGCACCAACCCGGAGGACGAAGAGTCCGGCCGGGTCCATGCCGCCGGTCTGGTCATTCGCGACCTGCCCCGCCTGGCCAGCAATTTCCGCATGCGGCAGAACCTGCCCGACTATCTCGCTGAACGCGGCGTGGTCGCCATCGCTGGCATCGATACCCGCCGGCTGACCCGCCTGTTGCGCGAAAAGGGGGCGCAAAACGGCTGCATCATGGCCGGCCGCATCGATGAGGCCGAAGCACTGGCGCAGGCGCGCGCATTCGCGGGCCTGGCCGGCATGGACCTCGCCAAGGAAGTGAGCCGCACCGCGAGCGAACCCTGGACCGAGGGCGAATGGCGCCTGGGTGCCGGTTTCGTCCAGCCGGAGGCCCAGCCGCTGCACGTGGTTGCCTACGATTTCGGCGTCAAGCGCAACATCCTGCGCATGCTCGCGCAGCGTGGCTGTCGCGTCACCGTGGTGCCGGCCCAGACCCCGGCCGCCGAGGTCCTGGGCATGCAGCCGGACGGCGTGTTCCTGTCCAATGGCCCCGGCGACCCGGAGCCCTGCGACTACGCCATCGCCGCCATCCGCGCAGTTCTGGAACGGAAGGTGCCCACCTTCGGCATCTGTCTCGGTCACCAGCTGCTGGCCCTGGCCTCCGGCGCCCGCACCATGAAGATGAAGTTCGGCCACCACGGCGGCAACCACCCGGTGCAGGACCTCGACAGCGGGCGGGTGCTGATCACCAGCCAGAACCACGGTTTCGCCGTCGACGAATCCACGCTGCCTGCCAGCCTGCGGGTCACCCACCGCTCCCTGTTCGACGGCAGCAACCAGGGCATCGCCCGCACCGACTGTCCGGCATTCAGTTTCCAGGGCCACCCCGAGGCCAGCCCCGGTCCGCACGACGTCGCCTATCTGTTCGACCGCTTCGTGACCATGATGCAGGAACGCAAGCATGCCTAAGCGCACAGACATCGACAGCATCCTCATCATCGGCGCCGGCCCGATCATCATCGGCCAGGCCTGTGAATTCGACTACTCCGGCGCCCAGGCCTGCAAGGCGCTGCGCGAGGAGGGCTACCGGGTCATCCTGGTGAACTCCAACCCGGCCACCATCATGACCGACCCGGACACGGCCGATGCCACCTATATCGAGCCGATCAACTGGCAGACCGTCGAAAAGATCATCGAGAAGGAACGGCCGCGCGCCATCCTGCCCACCATGGGCGGCCAGACCGCGCTCAACTGCGCGCTCGACCTGGCCAAGAACGGCGTGCTCGACAAATACGGGGTCGAGCGGATCGGCGCCTCGCGCGAGGCGATCGACAAGGCCGAGGACCGCGAGAAGTTCAAGCAGGCGATGACCCGGATCGGCCTCGGTTCGGCCCGTTCCGGCATCGCCCACTCCATGGAGGAGGCCTTCCAGGTCCAGGCCGGCATCGGTTTCCCGGTCATCATCCGCCCCTCGTTCACCCTGGGCGGCACCGGCGGCGGCATCGCCTACAACATGGAGGAGTTCGTCGCCATCTGCGAAGGCGGCCTGGAAGCGAGCCCCACCCACGAACTGTTGATCGAGGAATCGCTGATCGGCTGGAAGGAGTTCGAGATGGAGGTCGTGCGCGATCGCGCCGACAACTGCATCATCGTCTGTTCGATCGAGAACCTCGACCCCATGGGG
>CAZOZD010000188.1:0-4526 GCA_964584195.1 uncultured Burkholderiales bacterium | reverse complement strand
ATTCATGCCAAGCACTTCATGCTCGGCCAGAACGTCAAGCTGACCCTCGCCCCGGGAGCCAGCCTGACCCTGTATCTCACCGACGAACTCAAGCTGGACCGCAACTCCGGCATTGACACCTCGGGGGGGTTGAACAGCTTCGTCGTGTTCGCCAACAAGGTGACGAACGAGGATCAGGGCAACGGCAAATATGAAGGAATCTATTACGCACAAAGCGAATTCAAGGCGGGCAAGAACTCCAGTTTCACCGGCGCCATCGCCTCGAACAAGATCATCGTCGAGGAGAACGCCACCATCACCTATCTGGGCGATGCCAGACTGGCTGCGGCCGCAATCCCGGGCTGCACACAAGCTCCCGCCGGCCCCCACCACATCCGCATCGAGCATGGCGGCCAAGGCCTCACCTGTTCACCGGCTCCGGTGACGGTGCGCGCCTGCGCCAATGCCGACTGCACAAGCCTGTACGGGGCCGGGGTGAATGTCACCCTGGCACCGGGCGGCGCGCTGGTCAGCATCGGCGCCTCCGGCGTGGCGAGCGGCCTGGTGCGGCAGACCACGGCCGGCAACGTCACGCTTTCCGCCAGCGCCAGCCCGGCCGCGAGCACCCCGACCCTGTGTGACAACACCGGCAACGCCATCGCCGCAAACAGCACGAGCGAATGCAGCATGAACTTCGCCAGCGCCGGCCTGCTTTTGACCCTGAACGACCATGTTTCATGCAGCGCGGGCGTCTCGCTGCGTGTTGCCGCGGTGCGGGCGGACGCCACCGGCCAGCGCTGCGTGCCCGGTTTCGCAGACGTCACGCGCACGCTGCGCTTCAGTCGCAACTACGCCAATCCGGCGAGCGGCACCCGCAATCCATGGCTCGGCGGGGTCCAGGTCAGCCTGAACACAGCGCTCAATCTTGCATTCGACGCCAGCGGCGAGGCGGTCGTACCGTTCATCTACGATGACGTCGGCCGGCTCGGCATCAGCGCCAGCTATACCGGCGGCGCCGCCACGGACGACGCCGGCCTGAGCATGACGGGGGCCACCCGCGTGGTGATCGCCCCCGCCAGTTTCAGCGTCGAGCCGGCGCCGATCGCGCCGGACACCCACTTTGTCGCGGGGCGGCCGTTCGCGTTGACGCTGCGCGCCCGCAATGCATGCGCAACACCCACCACCGCCCCCAACTTCGGTCAGGAAAGCCCGCCCGCCACGGTCACGCTCAGCCATGCACGGGTGGCGCCCGCCGGAGTCCACAATCCAGTCCACGGCCCTTCCGACGGTGTGTTTTCCGGGACACCGGGAGGCTTCACGGCCGGGCTAGCGAGTGCAAACAACCTGATCTGGAGCGAGGTCGGCGAGATTCACGTCCATGCCAGCACGGCCGATTACCTGGGGTCGGGCCGTTCCGCCAGCGGCAGCGCCTTGGCCGGCCGGTTCCGCCCGGCCCATCTCACTACCGCCATGACCCCGGCCTGCGGCGCATTCAGCCATGCCGGCCAGCCCTTCGGCGTCGAAGTCACGGCGCATCGCCAGGGCGGCGGCGTCACCGTCAATTACGCCGGCGCACAGGCCCGCGCCGTGAGCCTCTCCGACGCCAACGCCGGTCCGGGCACGCTGAGCCCGGCCGAGATGGAGGCCAGCCGCTTCAATGCGGGAATGGCCCGCCGCGACGATGTAACACTGACCTTCGCCGACAAGCGCAGCGGGCCGGCCAGCCTGCGCATTCGCGCCATCGACAGCGAGGACGTCAGCTCGGCGGGCCAGACCGAAGCCGAAATGCCGGTGCGTTCCGGTCGCCTGCGCCTGTCCAATGCATTCGGCCCGTCCGGTACCCGCCTCACCCTGCCGGTACGGACGCAATACTGGAGCGGCCAGGCCTGGGTACTGAACAGCGAGGACAATTGCACCACCGTTCCCGCCGGCAGCGTATTCCTGTCCGGTCCGCTGGCAGCCTCCACCAGCGCGGGCGGGGTCGCGCTCGCCGGCGGCCAGGCCAGCCTGGTACTCGATCGTGCCAGCTCTGCGGCGGGCCAGGTCGATGTCGCGATCCACCTGGGCGATGCGGGCGCCGATCGTTCATGCCTCGCCACACATGGCGGGACGCCGGCAATGCTTCCCTGGTTGCGTGCGCAAAACGGCGGCTGCGACACCGCCCAGGACCGCGATCCCTCGGCGCGCGCCACCTTCGGCATCCGCGCGCCGGAAAGCCGCAAGACCATCTTCATGCGCGAGCTGTATTGATGCCGCACGGCCCCGCACAGCTGCCGGCGCGCGGCTTCACCCTGGTCGAGCTGGTCATCGTCATCGTCCTGCTCGGCATCCTCGCCGTCGCCGCGCTACCCCGCCTCGGCGCGGTCGATGCCATCACCACGGCGGCCTTCCGCGACGAGGCGGTGGCAGCCCTGCGTCATGCCCAGAAGACGGCGGTCGCGCATCGCCGCCTGGTATGCGCCGAATTCACCGCCAGCCGGGTCACCCTCAAGGTGGCGGCCAGCCACCCCGCCAGCGACTGTGGCAGCACGGTACTGATCGGCCCCAATGGCGAGGGCCCCTACGCCGAAAGCCGCGACCCGGCCCGGGTTCGCTTCGACCCGGTGCCCGCCAGCCTGCATTTCCAGCCTTCCGGGCAGGTCACCCAGGATGCCGCCGGAACCGCGCCTGCGGACTTCAGCCTGAAGATCGCAGGCATGCCCGACATCCTCATCATCGGCAGAACCGGCCATGTGCGTTGAACAGCGCGGCATGACCCTGATCGAGATGGTGCTGGCCATCGTCATCCTTGCGGTCGGCATCACCGGCGTGCTGTCGGCATTCACCTCCACCGTGCGCGCCAGCGCCGATCCGATGGTGCGCAAGCAGTTGCTGGCCATCGCCGAGGAGATGCTGGAGGAGGCCCTGGCGCGTCCCCATGCCGGCGAGGCCAACCCGTCTCCCGCCAATGCATGTGCCCGCGACACGTTCAACGACGTGCGCGACTACCACGGCTATGCCGCCAGCGGCATCTGCGACATCGAGGGCGAGCCGGTCCCGGCCCTGGCCGCCTACGCGGTGACGGTGACGGTGGAAAGCGCATCCCTGCAAGGCGTGAGCGATGCGCTCAAGGTGACGGTGCGCGCCAGTCATGGCAACGAAAGCCTGAGCCTCGTCGGCTGGCGCACCGATTTCGCCGGGGGCGCGCCATGATCGGCCGGCCCCAGCGCGGTTTCACCTTGGTCGAGCTGATCATGGTGATGGTGGTCGCCGGGGTGCTCGGCGCCAGCCTGCTGGTGTTCCTCAAGCCGGCCGTGGATGCCTATTTCGACAGCCAGCGGCGGGCCGGCCTGAGTGATGCGGCCGATACCGCGCTGCGCCGCATGGGCCGCGACATCCGCACCGCGGTGCCGAACTCGATCCGCGCGCCCAACGAACAATGCTTCGATCTGGTGCCGGCCCTCGGCGGCGGCCGGGCGCGCATCGATGTTTCCGAAGATGGCGCAGCCAGGGTGCTCGACCCGGCCCAGTCCGTCGACCAGTTCGACGTGCTGACGCCCCTCGGCACACCGCCTGCGGCGGGCGACTGGCTGGTGCTCGGCAACCTGAGCCCGGATCAGGTCCATTCCGGCGAAAACCGCGCCCGCATCACGGCGGCAGGCACGCCGGCCAATCCGGAGCACGGTCGCCACCGAATCACCCTGGACGTGGCCAAGTCCTTCCCGCCCGGCTACCAGGACGGCCGCTTCCTGATCGTCCCGGATGCGGAACAGGTGGTGCGCTATGCGTGCGCCAATGCCGGCCTGGACAGTACAGGAACCGGCACCGGCACCCTGTATCGCCACACGGCGGGCTTCGCCACCGCCGCGCCGGTGGCCTGCCCGGACCCCGGCGGGGCCGCCGTGGTGGCGGAAAAGCTGAGCGCCTGCCGCTTCGTGTACGACCCCAACAAGGGCGCCACCCAGCAAAGCGGCTTCCTGTGGCTGTATCTGGAGATCGCCGAGGCCGGCGAGCGCATCGCACTCGCCCACGGCGTGCATGTGGACAACACGCCATGAGTCGAAGTGTGGCAAACCCACCTCTGAGCCAGGCCGGCTTCGGCGCCATCGTCGCCATCGTGGTGGTGGTGGCGCTGGCGGCGCTGGGTACGGCCATCCTCAAGTTCGGCTGGGGCCAGCAGATGGCCTCGGCCATGGACATTGACAGCGCGCGTGCCTGGCAGGCCGCCCGCGCCGGCAGCGAGTGGGGGCTGTATCGCGCCCTGCGGGGCGACTGGAGCGCATGTGTCAATGCCAGCGACAGCCTCGACCTGCGCGCCGACGGGGGATTCATCGTCCGGGTGTCCTGCGATTCGCGTCAGTACGTGGAGGGTGAGGAAAGTCCGGGCGTGCCGGCCCGCGTGCGCGTCTACGAGATCCGCGCCCTGGCCTGCAACGCCGGCACCTGCCCGGACGATGCCCGCGCCACCCGCCCCGGCTATGTCGAACGCGAGCGGCTGGTGCTGGCCACGGATCGTTGAATCGCGGTAGGGATGCCCGTTGCTGGGCACCCCCCGCACAGATCCCGGC
>CAZOZD010000187.1:0-4562 GCA_964584195.1 uncultured Burkholderiales bacterium | reverse complement strand
ACGGCCGCCAGGGCCCGCGTAGGCACGCAGGGCCGCCTAATGGACAATCTGGGTTGATGCGGATGCTGTATTGGCCCTTGCGATCGCCGGTCAGGCTTTCCAGCCGGTTGCCGGGCGGAACCCGCAAGGCATCCAGGCTAACGGCGCTGTCCAGCTGTTGCAGCTTGCGTTCCGCCACGGCAGCCATGTTGACGAACCGCTTGACGCGCTTGCCAGCGAACAGGTCGGCCGTCTCCTTGTCGGCGAAGGATCGGATCATGAGCCCATGATATACCGTTGACCGGTAAACAACAAAGCGCCGGACAGTGTCGTTGTCGCATTTACGACGAAGACCAGTCAGACGTCCTGTTAGCAACCCTGCTCGCGCAATAAAAAAATTTATATTCATTTAAATTCAATAGGTTGTGATATTCATACAAATGGCACACCCCTTGCACAACTCGTGTCATGGCAACCCTGGCCCGGAGCGCGACCATGACCGACCGCACCATCATCATCGACGACACCACGCTGCGCGACGGCGAGCAGTCGGCCGGGGTGGCGTTCACCCTGGATGAAAAACTGGACATCGCCGCCCGCCTCGACGCGCTCGGCGTGCCGGAGCTGGAAGTGGGCATTCCGGCCATGGGCGAGGCGGAGCGGGAGAGCATCCGCGCCGTGGCGGGGCTCGGTCTTGCGGCCCGGCTGGTGGTGTGGAGCCGGATGCGGCCGGACGATCTGCTGGCCTGCCAGAACCTGCCCGTGACGATGGTGGACCTGTCCATCCCGGTGTCCGACATCCACATCAGCAAGAAGCTGGGGCGTGACCGCACCTGGGTGCTGAAGACCCTCGCGGACATGGTGCCGCGCGCGCTGGACATGGGCCTGGAGGTGATCGTCGGCGGCGAGGATGCCTCGCGTGCCGATCTCGATTTCCTGATGCGCATCGTGGATGCGGCGCAGGAGGCCGGCGCGCACCGCTTCCGCTATGCCGACACCCTGGGGGTGATGGAGCCGTTCGGGGTGCATGAAACGATCAAGACCCTGCGCGACATCAGCGACATCGAGATCGAGATGCATGCCCACGACGATCTCGGGCTCGCCACCGCCAACACCCTGGCCGCCTGCCGGGCCGGTGCCACCCACGTCAACACCACGGTCAACGGACTGGGCGAGCGTGCCGGCAACGCGCCGCTGGAAGAGGTCACACTGGGGCTCAAACGCCTCCATGGCATCGATACCGGCATCGACCTGTCGGGTTTTCCGGAGCTGTCGCGCAAGGTGGCGGCGGCTTCGGGCCGGCCGGTGGCCTGGCAGAAGAGCGTGGTCGGCGAAGGCGCGTTCACCCATGAGGCGGGCATCCACGTCGATGGCCTGCTCAAGGACCCGGAGACCTACCAGGGCTTCGACCCGCGCGAGGTCGGCCGCGACCATCGCCTGGTGCTGGGCAAGCACTCCGGTTCGCGTGGCGTGATCGCCGCCTACGCCCGTCTCGGACTCATCCTCGACGGCCGTGCGGCGCGCGAGCTGCTGCCCGACATCCGCGCATTCGCCGAGCGCGCCAAGCGCTCGCCGGACGATCATGAGCTCCTGCTTCTGTACCGGCATCGACTCGGCGACTCGCTCGCCCTGGCGATGCACTGAGGCCATGGAGGCCACGCCGATGCACGCCACGTCCTCCACGGACACCGGTCCGGCCGCATCGGCGGGCCTGTTCAGGCTGCTGCGCGAGGACATCGACTGCGTCTTCGAGCGCGACCCGGCCGCCCGTTCGCGCCTGGAAGTCATCACCACCTACCCCGGCGTGCACGCCCTGATCCTGCATCGCCTGGCGCATCGGCTGTGGCGGGCCGGACTGCGCTACCCGGCCCGTTTCATGGCCTTCCTCGCCCGCCTGGTGACCAACATCGACATCCACCCCGGCGCCCGCATCGGCCGGCGGCTGTTCATCGACCATGGCGCCGGCGTGGTGATCGGCGAGACTGCCGAACTGGGCGACGATTGCACCCTCTATCACGGCGTCACACTGGGCGGCACCACCTGGAACCCGGGCAAGCGCCATCCCACCCTGGGCCATGGCGTGGTGGTTGGCGCCGGAGCCAAGATCCTCGGCCCCATCGACATCGGCGACGGCGTCCGGGTGGGCGCGAACTCGGTGGTGGTCAAGAACGTGCAGGCGCACCGCACCGTGGTCGGCATCCCGGCCAAGGCGGTGGTTCGGCTGGACGCGGTCGATCCCTCCGGCGCCGGCATCAACCTCGACCATCACCTCATCCCGGACCCGGTCGGCCGCGCCATTGCCTGCCTGCTGGAGCGCATCGAGACCCTGGAAGGTCGCCTGCGCGCCCAGGGCGCGGCGGTCAATGACCGGTGTTCGACATGCGACGCCGACGAACTGTGCGGCGCCACCTACAAGGCCGGGCGGAACTGACATGAAACGGCCCGACTGACATGGACTGGCTCGATTTCGACCCCGATCAGCTCTACTTCGATGAAGCGGTGAGCGACGAGGTCCGCCAGCTCATCGCCGAGGCTGGCGCCTGCTACGGCGAGCCGGACGCGGAAACCCGGCTGCACCGGGCCTACTTCCTGGCGCCCGAATCGCTGCTGGTGCTGGTGGCGCTGTACCGCTACTACTTCTATCAGCACCGCCTCGACCTGGCCCTGACGGTCGGCGAACGTGCATTGGCGCTGGTCGCGCGCGATCTCGGCATCGCCGGCGACTGGCGCCGGATCGACCCCGCCCGGCTCGCGGCCTGCGCCGACAAGGGCATGGAACGGATCCGTTTCTACCTCGCCACGCTCAAGGCCGCCGGCTATCTGGAACTGCGTCTGGGACGCATCGAGGCGGGCCGCGCCCGCCTCGTCAAGCTGGTCGAACTGGACCCCCAGGACCGTTTCGGCGGCCAGGCCCTGCTGGCCGTGCTGGACCCCCTCCCCCTGGCCGAGACGGCCTGAACCGCGAAAGGAAGCGCCATGAACATTTCCACCCTGGACGAAGAACTGGAAGACCTCGAATCGGCCGAGGACTTCCTCGACCATTTCGGTATCGACTACGACCCCAAGGTGGTGCAGGTCAATCGCCTGCACATCCTGCAGCGCTTCCATGACTACTTGGCCAAGGCCGAACCGATGCCGCAGGCCGAGGACCTCCGCCGCGGGTTGGTGAGCGTGCTCCTGGAGCGCGCCTACAACGACTTTCTGCATTCCGACGCACTCACCGAAAAGGTGTTCCGCGTATTCCACATGCATGAACCGCAGACCGCATTCGTGCCGCTCACATCGATCAGCATCACCAAGCGCGCGCCCGAGAGTCCTGCCGGCGGCTGCGGCTGCGGTGGCCAGGGCATGTGCCACAGCGTCGAGGGCGCACTGCGCAGTTGACGTGAAACGGTGCCGTGACACAGCCCCCTCCCCCGCAGGGGGAGGGTTAGGGTGGGGGTGGCGACCCAGGGTCGCCCATGGCGGGTGCGCATCGACGCAGTTGCGGCTACGCCGCACCCCCATCCCAACCATCCCCCTCTCGGGGAAGGAGCCTGTAGAACCTGGCTCTGGGCATTTTCATCCTACGAGGTGGCGTGATCTGCCATGCCCCATATGACTAAACCTCCCACTGGCTCGCTACGCTGACATGCGCCCACGCTACGACTACGGCGAAGCGGTGCGGGTCACCCGCAACGTGCGCAACGACGGCACCTATCCCGGTATCGCCACCGGCACCTTGCTGGTGCGGCGCGGCGCGGTGGGCTATGTGATGAACGTCGGCACCTTCCTGCAGGACCAGATCATCTACAGCGTCCATTTCCTGGCGCACGACCGCATCGTCGGCTGCCGTGAGGAAGAACTGATCGGCGCGGACGAACCCTGGACGCCGAGCCGGTTCGAGACCCGCGAACGGGTGCGCGCCCGGGTGGCCCTGGCGCGCGCCGGCGAAGTACTGGCCGCGGCCGGCACCGAAGGCGAAGTGATGCGGGTCGTGCGCGAGGACGGCAGGGAAGTGCGCTACCACGTCCATTTTCCCGGCCATGTACTTGAAGTGCCGGAATCGCTGCTGGAAGGCGGCGAGCAGACCGCCAACCCTCCGCCCGAGGAGCACATGCCATGAACACCGCCTACCTGATGCTCAAGACTGCCACCCGCCTCTACGGCAAGCCGCCGGCCGAGCTCGACGCTACCGAGCGCGGCCAGACCGAGCGACTGGTCCGGCGCCAGTTCGACCTGGAAGCGCGGGTACTGGCCAGCGCCGAGGCGCGCGACGTCGCCGTGCCCGAAGCCACGGTCCGTGCCGCCCTCGACGAAGTGCGTGGGCGCTACCCCGATGCCGACGCCTGGCGTGCCGACCTGGCCGAAAACGGCCTCGACCTCGACCAGTACGCCGAAGCACTGCGCCGCGAACTGCGGGTCGAAGCCGTGCTTGAAAAGGTCGCCAGCCGCGCCGCCCGGGTGAGCGACATCGACGTGGACCTGTACTACCAGTTCCACCCGGAAGAATTCAGCCGCCCGGAAACCCGCCACGCCCGCCACATCCTCATCACCATCAACGAGGACCTGGCCGAAAACCGCCGCGCGGCCGCGCGCGCCCG
>CAZOZD010000186.1:0-4565 GCA_964584195.1 uncultured Burkholderiales bacterium | reverse complement strand
GCCGCCAGGGCCCGCGTAGGCACGCAGGGCCGCCGAATGGACAATCTGGGTTGAATGTCATGTCGTTGCTCCTTGTCCCTTACTTGATGGCGGCGAACCAGGCGCCCATGGCCTCGATCTCGGCGTCGGTGTAGCCGGCGGCGATCTGGTGCATGACGAATGCCGGGCGGGTGCCGTTCTTCATCGCCTTCATGCTGTTGACGAAGATGTCCTTGGGCATGCCGGCCAGGGGCGGGATGGCGCTGGTGCTCTTGCCATCGGGGCCGTGGCAATAGGCGCAGTTGGCGGCCATGAAGCGGGCGGACTTATCCACTTCCTTGGCCGCAACCGGGCCGGCCAGCAGGGTGGCCGCGCAGGCGGCCCAGAGCAGGGTATGACGCATCGGGCGTACTCCTCCAGTAACAAAAAAAGCGGGCCGGGGCCCGCTGCTTATCGGCCGGCCTTGCGGGTCGACCATTTCATTGATGTCGGGAGGGGCAATGGTGAATCAAAGCGTGTGCTTGATCAAACAGGGCTTGCTTACTTATATAAGCGGCTGGCGATGAACTGCGTCCGGCGCGGTTCAGTTGCCCTGGAATGCGAATGCGTCGGAAAAGAACTCGTCCTCCGGCAGGCCGCGGGCAATGAAGTCGCGCCGGGCGGCCTCGACCATGGCCGGGGCGCCGCAGGCGTAGACCTGGTAGCCGGAAAGGTCCGCGAAGTCGGCCAGCACGGCCTCGTGGACGTGGCCGATGCGGCCCGGCCAGGCATCTTCCGGGCGCGGTTGCGAAAGCACCGGGATGAAGTCGAAGCTGGCATGCGCTTGTTGCCAGGCCGCGGGGACCTCGGGCTGGTACAGGTCGGCCAGGGTCTTGGCGCCCCAGTACAGCACCATGGTGCGTGGGTCCTGGTGGTGGAATGCGTGCGCGAGGATGCTCTTGATCGGGGCGAAGCCGGTGCCGCCGGCGAGCAGGATGGCCGGCTTGTCCGATTCGCGCAGGAAGAAGCTGCCCAGCGGCCCCTTGATGCGCAGGATGTCTTTCACCTTCATGCTGTTGAACACCTGATCTGTGAACAGGCCGCCGGGCACGTGGCGGATGTGCAGCTCCAGCAGGGCATCCGCCTCCGGCGCGTTGGCGAGCGAAAAGCTGCGGCTCTTGCCGTCCTTGAGCAGAAAGTCGATGTACTGTCCGGGCAGGAACTGCAGGCGTTCGTTGGACGGCAGCTTGAGCCACAAGGCCATCACGTCAGGGGCCAGCCGTTCCATGCGCTCGACCCGGCAGGGCAGGGTCTTGACCGGGATGTCGCGCGCAGCGGTGATTTCCTTCGCTTCCAGGGTGAGGTCGGACAGCGGTCGCGCGGCACAGAACAGTGCGAGGCCGCGGGCCTTGTCGGACTCGCTCAGCGTGCCGGGCTGGGCCACGCCATGATCCACCGTGCCGCTGAGTATCCTGCCCTTGCAGGCACCGCAGGCGCCGTTGCGGCAGCCGTAGGGGAGTGCGAAATTCTCGCGCAGGGCGGCTTCGAGGATGGTTTCGCCATCCTGCACGGTAAACTGGTGGCCGCTGGGTTGCAGGGTGACCTGGTATGACATGGCTGGAACCTTTTGTAGAAAGTGATCTGAATCGATGCGTATCGTGATCGTGGGCTGTGGGGATGTCGGGTTGCGGTTGGCACGCCGGGTCGGTGCGCGCGCCCGGCTCTACGGCCTGTTGCGCTCTCCGGGGCGGGCGGCGGAATTGCGTGCCGCCGGGGTGACTCCGATCCCGGGGGATCTGGACGACCGTCGTTCATTACGCCGCCTCGCCGGCATCCTGCGGGCCGCTGACTGGCTGATTCACCTGGCGCCGCCACCCGGCTCGGGCGAGGCCGATCCACGTACCCGACGGCTGCTTACCGCACTAAATCAGTCAAGTTTACCACGCACGTTGGTCTACGTGAGCACCAGCGGAGTGTATGGCGACTGCGGCGGTGAACTGGTGCCGGAGACGCGGCCGCCGCGGCCCCACAATGCCCGCGCCCGGCGCCGGCTCGATGCCGAGCGGCGGCTGCGCCGGCACGCGGCGGCGGCCGGTCGCCGCCTGGCCATCCTGCGCGCGCCCGGCATCTATGCCGAGGATCGCATGCCGGCGGAGCGAGTCCGGCAGGGGTTGCCGGCCCTGCGTCCGGAGGAGGACATCCACACCAACCACATCCATGCCGACGATCTGGCCGGGCTCTGCCTCGCCGCGGCGAGGCGTGGACGCGGTGGCCGGGTGTACAACGCGGTCGACGACAGCGGCCTCAGGATGGGGGACTGGTTCGACGTGGTGGCCGATCATCTCGGCCTGCCGCGTCCGCCGCGTCTGCCCCGCGCCGAGGTGATGGCTGCGGTCACCCCGGCCATGCAAAGCTTCCTGAGCGAATCGCGCCGGCTCGACAATGGTCGCATCAAGCGCGAGCTGCGTTACCGGCTGCGCCAGCCCACGGTCCACGACTGCCTGCCGCCGGCGCGGGGAACGTACCCGGATGGCCGCGGCGCGCCGGCCGCCTTGCGGGTGGCGCCGGGTTAAGCATATACTCCCGCGTCTTTTTTGATATTGGCCGATGTCCGGCCGGCGTTTCGTGGCGTGTCCCGCCGCGGAGCGCGATGTGGTACGCGGCAACCCGAGGAGGCGTCATGGCTGCAAGCAATCCCGCTCAGGCGGAGCAGTACGATTACGAAATCATCAAGAAGTTCTCCGTCATGGCCATCGTGTGGGCCGTGGTCGGCATGGCGGCGGGCGTGTTCATCGCCTCCCAGCTTGCCTGGCCGGTGCTCAACTTCGACAGTCCGTACCTGACCTACGGACGCTTCCGCCCGGTGCATACCGGCGCGGTGATCTTCGGTTTCGGTGGGTCGGCACTGTTCGCCACGTCCTACTATGTGGTGCAGCGTACCTGTCAGGCCCGTCTGTTCGCGCCCGGCCTGGCCACCTTCACTTTCTGGGGCTGGCAGGCGGTGATCGTGCTGGCCGCCCTGTCCTATGTGTTCGGTTACAGCCAGGGACGCGAATACGCCGAGATGGAGTGGCCGATCGACCTGCTGATCCTGTTCGTCTGGGTGGCCTACATGGTGGTGTTCATCGGCACCCTGATGAAGCGCAAGCAGCCGCACATCTATGTCGCCAACTGGTTCTACCTCGCATTCATCCTGGTCACCGCGCTGTTGCACACCTTCAACAACCTGGCGGTGCCGGTCGGCCTGTTTACCCTCAAGTCCTACAGCCTGTTCGCTGGCACCCAGGATGCCATGACCCAGTGGTGGTACGGCCATAACGCGGTCGGCTTCTTCCTCACCGCCGCATTCCTGGGCATGATGTATTACTTCGTGCCCAAGCACGCCGGCCGCCCGGTCTACTCCTACCGTCTGTCCATCGTCCACTTCTGGGCCCTGTCCTTCATGTACATGTGGGTGGGCACCCACCACCTGCACTGGACCGCCGTGCCCGACTGGACCTCCACCCTTGGCGCCACATTCTCCATCATGCTGTTGCTGCCCTCCTGGGGCGGGATGATCAACGGCATCATGACCCTGTCCGGGGCCTGGGACAAACTGCGCACCGACCCGATCATGCGTTTCATGATTGTGGCCCTGTCGTTCTACGGCATGTCGACCTTCGAAGGGCCGCTGATGTCGCTCAAGGATGTCAACGCGCTGTCGCACTACACCGACTGGACCGTGGGCCACGTGCACTCCGGCGCCCTGGGCTGGGTGGCGATGATCGCCTTCGGTTCGCTCTATCACATGATCCCGAAACTGTGGAACACCGAGCTCTACAGCCTGCGCCTGGTCAATGCACACTTCTGGCTGGCCACCATCGGTACGCTGCTGTACATCACCGCGATGTGGATCTCCGGTATCTCGCAGGGCCTGATGTGGCGCGCCTTCGATGATTTCGGCAACCTGCAGTATTCATTCGTCGAGTCGGTCGCCGCCATGCATCCCTTCTATGTGATGCGCACGATCGGCGGGATGTTCTTCCTGGCCGGCATGTGCATCATGGCCTACAACATCTATCGCACCGTCCGCCAGGGGGTCGCCCAGGCCCGCGTCGACGCCCGCGCCGCCGTGGCCACCGCCTGATCCGGCCGACAAGGAAACCGACATGCTCAAGAACCTCAAGCACGAAATCCTGGAAACCAACGTCGGCTGGCTGCTGGTCGCCATCATGGGCGCGGTCAGTGTCGCCGGCATGGTCGAGATCGCGCCCATGTTCCTGATCGACGACACCATCGAGAAGGTCGAGGGCGTGCGTCCATACACGCCGCTCGAACAGATGGGGCGCGACATCTACATCCGCGAGGGTTGCTACACCTGTCACTCGCAGATGATCCGGCCCTTCCGTGACGAGCAGCTGCGCTACGGCCACTACTCGCTTTCGGCCGAGTCGCAGTACGACCATCCCTTCCAGTGGGGCTCCAAGCGCACCGGTCCCGACCTGGCCCGGGTGGGTGGCAAGTATTCCAATGAATGGCATGTCCAGCACATGATCCAGCCCAAGTCCGTGGTGCCGGAGTCGGTGATGCCGAACTACCCGTGGCTGATGCAAGCGCTCAACTATTCT
>CAZOZD010000185.1:0-4578 GCA_964584195.1 uncultured Burkholderiales bacterium | reverse complement strand
ATCATGATGCTCACTTCCCGCACCGCCGACACCCTGGGCGTAAGCGACCGGCTCGACCCACGCGAAAGCATCCTGGGCGGCGCCCGCTATGTGGTGATGCTGAAGAAGACCCTGCCCGATTCGGTGCCGGAACCAGACCGCACCTGGATGGCGCTGGCAGCCTACAACATCGGCCCGGGCCATCTCATGGATGCCCGCCGCCTGACCCTGCGCCTGGGCCGCAATCCAAACCTGTGGAAGGATGTCAAGGATGTACTGCCGCTCCTGTCCCGCGCCGAGCATGCCGGCAATCTGCGCCACGGTTTCGCCCGGGGCGGCGAGGCGCGCGCGCTGACCGAAAACGTGCGCATCTATTACGACATCCTCAGTCGCTACGAACGTCCCTACATCTACCGCCTTGGCCCCGGGCCGGAGGATGCGCCGCCCGGCTGACCCCGACGCGGTGAGAGCTCAGGCCGGACCGATGCGGGCCATGCCGCCCATGTAGGGGCGCAGCGCATCCGGCAGTGTGATGCTGCCATCCGCTTCCTGGAAGTTTTCCAGCAGCGCCACCAGGGTACGGCCGATGGCCAGCCCGGAGCCGTTGAGGGTGTGCAGCAGTTCCGGCCGGGCGTTCTTGCCGGCCGACTCGGGGCGGAAGCGGGCCTGCATGCGACGGGCCTGGAACGACTCGAAATTCGAGCAGGATGAGATTTCGCGGTAGGTGTTCTGGGCCGGCAACCAGACTTCGAGATCGTAGGTTTTGGCGGCGGAAAAGCCGAGATCACCGCCACACAGGGCCACCACCCGGTAAGGCAGTTCCAGTCGCTGCAGGATGGCCTCGGCGTGGCCGGTGAGTTCTTCAAGTGCGGCGTATGAATCCTCGGGCCGCACCAGCTGCACCAGTTCGACCTTGTCGAACTGGTGCTGGCGGATCATGCCGCGGGTGTCCTTGCCGTAGGAGCCGGCCTCGGAACGGAAGCACGGGGTATGCGCGACCATCCGGATGGGCAGATTCTCGGCCGGGATGATCTCGTCGCGCACGATGTTGGTGACCGGCACCTCGGCGGTTGGAATCAGGTACAGGCCGTTGGAGAGCTTGAACAGGTCTTCCTCGAACTTGGGCAACTGGCCGGTGCCGCGCATGGAATCGGCATTGACCAGATATGGAACGTACACCTCCTCGTAGCCGTGTTCCTGGGTATGCACGTCCAGCATGAACTGCGCCAGGGCGCGGTGCAGGCGGGCGAGTGGTCCGCGCATGAGTGCGAAGCGGCTGCTGGCGATCTTGGCGGCGGTGGCGAAGTCGAGCAGGTCGAGCGACTCGCCGAGATCGACGTGGTCACGCGGCGGATAGGCAAATGTGCGCGGCGAGCCGAAACGGCGCACCTCGACATTGGCGGTTTCGTCCTTGCCCGGCGGCACGCTTTCATGCGGCAGGTTGGGCAGGGTGAGCAGGATCTGACCGAGTTCGGTCTGGATGCTCTCCAGGCGCTCCTCCATCGCCTTCAACTCATCTCCCAGGCCGCTCACCTCGGCCATCAACGCGGCCGTGTCGTCGCCCTTGCCACGGGCGATGCCGATCTGTTTCGACAGGCTGTTGCGCCGTGCCTGCAAATCCTGGGTCGCGGTCTGGATGGACTTGCGCTCGGCCTCCAGGGCCATGATTGCGGAGGTATCGAGCACCACGCCACGCAGTGCGAGGCGTTCGGCGACGGCGGTGATGTCTTTGCGCAGGAGCTGGATGTCGAGCATGAGCGTGAGGCGACGGCGAGGCTGCAAAGACCTGATTCTAACCGCTGGGCACCCTGCCAGGCCGTTCCGGACCGTATCGCGGAGCGTTCAGATCGGTTTGGACGACATGCCGCGCAACACGGCCTCGATTTCCGTAGCCAGGCGGGCGAACGCGGCATCGACCTCGATCCGGGCGCGCGCCAGCCCGTCCCGGTCGCCCGCCTTGCCGGCGCGTTCGGCGGCGCTGGCGGCAGCGGCCAGGGTATCGGCACCGACATAGGCGGCGGCCCCCTTGATCTGATGGGCAAGGCGCGCGGCCTGGGCCAGGGCGTCGTCGGCCAGGGCACCGGCCATGCCGTCCACCAGGGGTGCGGTGCTGGAAAGGAACAGCTCCAGCATCTCGCGCACCTGGCCCGCGTCGCCCCTGCAAATGGATTGCAATCGATCGAGGCAGAAACCGATCACCCCGACCCCGGCCACATCCGGTGCCCCCGCCGCCAGCGCGCCGACCTCGCTCTCGTCCCGCACCCGATCCGGCAGCCAGGCGGCCAGGGCACCGGCGAGTGTGGCTTCGTCGAGCGGCTTGCTGAGGTAGTCATCCATGCCGGCATCGCGGCAGACCTGATCGTAGCCGGGCATGGCATGCGCGGTGAGCGCCAGGATGGGCAGGCGGGAACGGCCCTGTTCAGCCTCCCAGGCACGAATGGCACGGGTGGCGGTGAAACCGTCCCATTCCGGCATCTGGCAGTCCATCAGCACCAGATCGGGCGGCGACTGGCGCAGGCTGTCGAATGCGGCCCGACCATCGCCGGCCAGGGTGACAGACAGGCCCAGGTTCTCCAGCATGGTCCGGGTCAGCATCTGGTTGATGGCATTGTCCTCCGCCACCAGCACCCGCGCCGGCCGGAAATGCGGGATCCACTGTACTGCGGGCGCTACTTCCGGGGGAGCCTCGGCAGGTGCCAGGGGCAGGTCGAGGGTGAACACACTGCCATGTTCCGGTGTACTCGCCACCCCCAGACTGCCACCCATCAGCCCGGCCAGCTGGCGGCAGATCGCCAGGCCCAGGCCGGTGCCGCCGAACTTGCGGCTAATCGAGCCGTCGGCCTGGCTGAATGCCTGGAAAATGTGCGGCAACGCCTCGTCGGGAATGCCGATGCCGCTGTCCTCGATGCTGAATCGGTAGCGATGCGCCGGGCCCGACGCGTCGAGATGCTCCACTGTCATCCGGATGCGGCCCCGGGCGGTGAACTTGATGGCATTGTCGAGCAGGTTGAGCAGGATCTGGCGCAGGCGCAGCGGGTCACCGCGCACCCAGAGCGGCATGTCCAGACGGCTGTCGAGCTCGAATTCGAGCGACTTGGCGTTCACCCGGGGGCGGTACAGCTCGACGATGTCGCCGACCAGGCTGTCGAGATCGAATGCAGTTTCCTCCAGGGTCAGGCCGCCGGCCTCGATCTTGGAGAAATCAAGCAGGTCGTTGATGATGCGCAGCAGGGCCTCGCCCGACTGGGCCACCGATTCCGCCCAGGCCCGCTGCGCCGGAGTCAGCTCCGAGTTGAGCAACAAACGGGTCATGCCAAGCACGCCATTCATCGGTGTGCGGATCTCGTGGCTGACGTTGGCGACGAAGCGCGACTTCATGTTCGCGGCGGCGAGCGCGGCATCGTGCGCCGCCTGTAGGGCATCCTTGGCCGCCTGTTGCAGGGTGATGTCGCGGATGATGGCCTGGATCTGCGGCCGCCCCTCGCGATTCATCGCATGCAGGGCGATCTCGGCCGGAAACAGGCTGCCATCGGCGCGCCGGCCCAGCCACTGGAACACGCTGTGCCCCTGCTCGATGGCCTCCTGGACATGGCGCTGTGCAAGCTCGCGCGCCGTCTCGCCATTGGCCTGGATGGGCGCCCCCATCGACTCCGGCGCGCGGCCGATGAATTCGCGCACCGAATGGAGGCGGAACATCTCCAGGGTCGCCGGGTTGCAGTCGCTGAAACCGTGCTCGTCCATGATGACGATGCCATCGGTATTGGTCTCGAACAGGGTCTGGAACTTGGCGCGGGCCTGCTCGATCTCCAGCGCCAGACGACCGCTGCGGCGGATCACCAGGGCTGCAACCAAGGCCGCCACCAGGGCAGCGGAAAGTCCCAGCACCAGCATCAGTGCCCGGGTACGCTCGTAGGCGGCATTGGCCTCGGTGTGCGCGGCGCGCATCGACCGGCGCTGGATCGCCACCAGGTTGTCGATCTCGGTCACCAGCTGGCGCTGCAATGGAATGCCATCGCGCTGGAGCAGATCGAATGCCATGAATGTGTAGCCATCCAGCGCCAGCTCGATGGTCTGCACCATGAGCGGCTGGTTCTGGCCGGTGAGCGCATCGATTCGACGCAGCACGTCGAGCTCCTCCTCCAGCTGGAGCATGGGTTGCAGGCTGAGCCGGGTGGTCTGGTAGGACTCGCCCAGCTCGTAGAAACGCAGCATCTCCCGGTCCTTCTCGAACGGGTCGTTCATCACCACGATGCTGAGCATGGCGATGGCCCGGTCGCGCAGGATGTCGCGCATGCGGTAGGCCAGCTCGGTCTTGGTGGTGTACTCCTGGACGATGCGCTTCAGGCGCGCATCGCTGGCGGCCAGCTCGTGCAGGCCCAGATAGGCCAGCAGCGTCAGCAGCAGCAGTGACAGTGCGAAACCGGAGCCCACCGTGTAGAGCAGCTTGCGGGCCAGGATTGGATTATCTCGGGACATTGCGCGGGGTCGCCGGGACAATCAGGCAATACGCAGGCTGTCGCACAATGCCTGCTCCAGGCGCAGCCGCTCGCCGGGATCGGCCAGGCGCTCGCCGGCCAGCACGAAACTGTCCTCGGCACG
>CAZOZD010000184.1:0-4606 GCA_964584195.1 uncultured Burkholderiales bacterium | reverse complement strand
AAACACGACTATTTACCCCAAATTCGTGTCCAAAAGAATTGCGGGCGGGGCATCGAATCGGGCGCCGATGGGAAGTTGCATGAATTTCATGGGTGCGGTGCAGTACAAGAATGGGGTGACAGAGTGACAGAGTGACAAGTCACGCTGTCACTCCACCCGGTCATTCTACCGAACCCGTCTTCCTGGCGCGCCTCGCCCGGACGGCTCCGGATCGCTCCACGGCAACTCACGCCAGGCACCCGGACCGAGTTCCGCCAGGGTCCAGGGGCCGATTGCCCAGCGCACCAGGCGCAGGGTGGGGAAGCCGACTTTTGCGGTCATGCGCCGCACCTGGCGGTTCTTGCCCTCGGACAGGATCAGCTCCAGCCAGGCGGTCGGCACGTTCTTTCGAAAACGGATGGGCGGATCGCGCGGCCACAGCCCGGCCGGCTCGGACATGTGGCGCACCCGCGCCGGGCGGGTGACGAAATCGCCCAGATCGACCCCGCGCCGCAACCGGTCGAGCGCATCCTGGTCCGGCCGGCCTTCCACCTGGACCCAGTAGGTCTTGGCCAGCTTGTGGCGGGGATGCGCCAAGCGGTGCTGGAGCGCGCCGTCGTCGGTTAGAATCAGCAAACCCTCGCTGTCCGCATCCAGACGGCCGGCGGCGCGAAACCCGGGCGCGGAAACATACTCCGCCAGGCCCGGGTGACCGTCCTCGGCAGTGAACTGGCTCAATACCCCATAGGGCTTGTTGAACAGGATGATGCGGCGCATGCCCCTATTGTCTCGCAATCGACCAGGAGTCAACGTGTCCAGTCCCATCCAGATCCCCGCCCAGGGCGAAAAAATCACCGTCAACGCCGATTTTTCCCTGAATGTGCCCGACCGGCCCATCCTCCCGTTCATCGAGGGTGACGGCACGGGTGTGGACATCACCCCGGTGATGCGCGCCGTGCTCGATGCCGCCGTGGAAAAAGCCTATGCGGGCAAGCGCAGGATCGAGTGGATGGAGATCTATGCCGGCGAGAAGGCGGTGAAGGTCTATGGCGGCGACACCTGGCTGCCGGATGAAACCGTGCAGGCTGCGCGCGACTACGTGGTCTCGATCAAGGGCCCACTGACCACCCCCACCTCCGGCGGCATCCGCTCGCTCAACGTCGCCTTGCGCCAGATGCTCGACCTCTATGTCTGCCTGCGCCCGGTGCGCTACTTCGAGGGCGTGCCCTCGCCGCTGAAGGCGCCGGAAAAGGTGGACATGGTGATCTTCCGCGAGAACACCGAGGACATCTACGCCGGCGTCGAGTGGGCGGCCGGCACCGACGAGGTGAAAAAGGTCATCGAGTTCCTGCAGAAGGAGATGGGCGTCAACAAGATCCGCTTCCCGGAAACCTCGGCCATCGGCATCAAGCCGGTCTCCGTCGAGGGTTCCGAGCGACTGATCCGCAAGGCCATCCAGTACGCGATCGACAACAAGCGCCGCTCGGTGACCCTGGTGCACAAGGGCAACATCATGAAGTTCACCGAGGGGGGCTTCAAGAAGTGGGGCTATGAACTGGCGGCGCGGGAGTTCGGCGCCACCCTGATCGACGAAGGCCCCTGGATGAAACTGCCCGAAGAGCTGGGTGGCATCGTCATCAAGGACGTCATCGCCGACGCATTCCTGCAGCAGATCCTGCTGCGCCCGGCGGAGTACGACGTCATCGCCACGCTCAACCTCAACGGCGACTACGTCTCCGACGCGCTCGCCGCCGAAGTCGGCGGCATCGGCATCGCCCCCGGGGCCAACCTCTCCGACTCTGTGGCCATGTTCGAGGCCACCCACGGCACAGCGCCGAAGTATGCCGGCAAGGACTACGTCAACCCCGGCTCGATCATCCTCTCCGGCGAGATGATGTTGCGCCACATGGGCTGGATCGAAGCCGCCGACCGGATCATCCGGGGCATGGACGGCGCCATCCGGGCCAAGGCCGTGACCTACGATTTCGCCCGTCTCATGGAAGGCGCGCGCGAGATCAAGTGTTCCGAATTCGGGCGGGAAATCATCCGTCACATGGATTGAGCCCACCATGCCCAGGATCGGGATTTTCATCCTCCTGCTGGCCGTGCTGGGCAGCGGCATCGCCCAGGCCCAGCGCATCCAGGTCGGCGGTTGCGAGATCCGCCGGGGATCCTTGTGCACCAACAAGGATCTCAACGGTGCCCAGCTGCCCGGGGTCGACATCCGCAACTCGCAATTCACCCGCACGGTGCTGAGTGAAGCCAACCTGAGCCGGGCCACCCTGGACGAGGCCAACTTTTCAATGACCGACCTGTCCGGCACCGACCTGTCCGGCGCATCGCTGATCCGCATCAACCTGCGCAACGCCCGTCTCAATGGCGCGAACCTCGCCGGCGCCAATCTCAGCAACGCCATCCTGCAGAATGCCGACCTGACCGGCGCCAACCTGACCGGCGCCAACCTGCAGGAGGCCGATCTGAGCAACGCCCGACTCAACGGCGCCAGGCTCGACAAGGCCGACCTGAGACGGGCGAACCTGCGCGCCGCCCAGCTGCCCGAGGCCCGCCTGCGCGACGCGAACCTCTCCGGCACCAACTTCAGTCAGGCCTCGCTGCGCCGTGCCGACCTCACCGGCGCCCGGCACGAACGCGCCCTGTTCAACCAGGCCCGCACCGAAGGCTGCATCGGCTGCCCGTGAGGGGCGGCGCCAGGGACTTCACAACTCCAAGAGCAGGCTGGCCGGGTCCTCGACCGATTCCTTGAGCACGCGCAGGAAACTGACCGCCTCGCGGCCATCGACGATGCGATGGTCATACGACAGCGCCACGTACATCATCGGCCGGATCACCACCTGGCCGTCGATGGCCACCGGACGTTCCTGGATGCGATGCAGGCCAAGCACCCCGGATTGGGGTGGATTCAGGATGGGGGTGGAGAGCAGCGAGCCGAACACGCCACCGTTGGAAATCGTGAATGTACCCCCTTCCAGCTCCTCGATGCGCAGTTCCAGGGCGTTGGCGCGGCGGGCGAAATCGGCGATGGCCTGCTCGATGGCGGCGAACGACAATGCATCGGCATCGCGCAGCACCGGCACCACCAGGCCCCGTTCCGAGCTCACCGCCACGCCGATGTCGTAATAGTCGTGATGCACGATGTCGCTGCCCTCCACCCGTGCGTTGAGGATGGGATAAGCCTTGAGTGCCTGGCACACGGCCTTGACGAAAAACGACATCAGGCCGAGCTTGACGCCATGTTCACGCTGGAAACGCTCCTGGTAACGCTGGCGCAGTTCCTGCACCGGCCGCATGTCGATCTCGTTGAATGTGGTGAGGATGGCGGCCGTGCGCTGCGCTTCCAGCATGCGCTCGGCGATGCGCTGGCGCAGGCGGCTCATCGCCACCCGGCGGGTCGTGCGGGCACGCTCGGGGCATCCCGTGGGCAGCGCCGGCGCGGCGGCGGCGATGGCGGCCGGCTCCGGGCTGCGTTCTGCATGCTCAGGGGCTGACGAATCGGCATCTGCCAATTCCGGCGCGATGGGGAGAGGCGAATCCTCCTGCACCATCCCGGGGCTTGTTCCGGCCGAAACCTCGGTCTCGATCTCCGCCAGCGTCATGCCGGCCCGCACCTCACCACCGGCCGCGACATGGATCCGGGCCAGCATCCCGGCCGCGGGCGCGGTCAGCTCCAGAATCACCTTGTCGGTCTCCAGCTCGGCCAGCACCTCGTCGCGCGCCACCGCATCCCCCTCCTGGCGATGCCATTCAAGTAAGGTGCCGGACTGCACCGACTCGGAAAACTCGGGGGTATCGACGGGTACGCGCATGGCAATCGACAGGGTGGGATAAAGGCGGATTATCCCCAGCACAGGCTCGGGGGCGCAATTCAATCGATGCATCATTGTGCGCGCAAATCGTCCGCACGCGGGGGAGGCCAAACGTTACGGTTTGGCTACACTGGGATGACCGGCCCGCTCATTCCAGTCCCTGCCATGGACACCCTCACCCTGCTCGCCATCCTGGCCGTGGTCATCGTCCTGCTGTTCGACTACACCAACGGCTTTCACGACGCGGCGAACATCATCGCCACGGTGATCGCCTCGCGCGCCATGCAGCCCATGCAGGCCGTGCTGGTGGTCGGCCTGTTCGAGTTCCTGGGACCGCTGCTGGGCGGCACTGCGGTGGCCAATACCATTGGCAAGTTCATCGACCTGTCGGACGTGGCGGCGGTCATGTCGCTCACCATCCTGGTCAGCGGCCTGACCGGAGCGATCCTGTGGAACCTGATCACCTGGGCCAAGGGCATCCCCTCCTCCTCCTCGCATGCCCTGGTGGGGGGGCTGATCGGCGCCGTGCTGATGGCGGTGGACGCCAGCCATGTTGCATGGGGATTCGAGGCCCTGCTGCGACATGGCGAGCTGACCGGGGTGACCAAGGTGCTGCTGGCGCTGATCCTGTCGCCCATCCTCGGCTTCTGGGTCGGATTCACCATCCACCGTTTCTTCAGCATGCTGTTCCGCGCCGCCAGCCCGCGCATCAACCGGCCATTGCGCTGGAGCCAGTATGTCACCGCGGCGGGGCTGGCCTTTTCGCACGGCGCCAACGATGCCCAGAAAAGCATGGGCATCCT
>CAZOZD010000183.1:0-4656 GCA_964584195.1 uncultured Burkholderiales bacterium | reverse complement strand
GCCGTGGCGCTCGATCCGGGGAACGCCGCCACCCATCTGGCCCTCAGCACCGGCCTGGGGACGACCCGGCAGTCGGCGGCGGCGGCGGTCGCCGCCGGGCGGGCGTTGCGCCTGGACCCTCTTCTGCCGGGGGCCTGGATCAACACCGTCGCCGCCCGGCAGGGCGGGGGGGAGGGGGCGACGACCGAGCCGGACGCCCGGCGCGCCGTGGCCGTCGCCCCGGCCCATCCGGAGGCCTGGAGCAATCTGGCGCTCGCCGCCTTCCGGGGGAACCGCATCGCCGACGCCGCGTCCGCCTGGGAGCGCGCGCTCATCCTCGATCCCGGACACCCCCTCAGCCGGTGGCACCGTGCGGTCATCCTGCTGCTGCGCGGCGACCTGGAGCGGGGCTGGCCGGCCTACGAGGCGCGCTGGCGGGCCTTTCCGGCGTACGCGCGGACCTTCGAGCGGCCGCGCTGGAGCGGCGGGGATCCGGCTGGCCGCACCATCCTGCTTTATCCCGAGCAGGGGCTGGGCGATGTCGTCCAGTTCGTCCGCTTCGCCGCGCTTCTTCAGGCCCGTGGAGCGCGCACGCTGCTGGAGTGTCCGCGGTCGCTGCGCCGGCTTCTGGGCACCGTGCCCGGCATCGACGCCTGGTTCACCCAAGGGGAGGAAGTGCCGGCGCACGACCTCCAGGTTCCGCTGATGAGCCTGCCCGGCCTGCTGGGCATCACCCTCGACACCATCCCCGCCCGGATTCCCTATCTGCGGCCGGAACCGGAGCGGGTGGCGTTCTGGCGGGCACGGCTGGACGACGGTCCCCCGGGGCTGCGGGTCGGGCTGGTCTGGGAGGGCAGCGCCGCCGGCCGGCGTTCCATTCCCTTCGCCCGGCTGGCGGCGCTGGGCGGCGTGCCGGGGGTGCGGCTCATCAGCCTGCAAAAACAGGAAGGCGGCGCCTCCCCTCTGGCGGAGCCGGAAGGGCCGGCGGTGGAGTGCCTGGGAGCGGATTTCGACGCCGGCCCCGACGCCTTCCTCGACACCGCGGCGGTGGCGACCCTGCTTGATCTGGTGATCAGCGTCGACACCTCGGTGGGCCATGTGGCGGGCGCGCTGGGCGTTCCGGTGTGGCTGATGCTGGGCACGCCGCCCGACTGGCGGTGGCTCCAGGACCGCGCGGACACCCCCTGGTATCCCGCCACCCGGCTGTTCCGCCAGCCGTCGCCCGGCGACTGGGACGGGGTGGTCGCGGCCGTCGCCGGGGCGCTGCGGGAAGCCGCCGGAGGGGCTGTCCCGGGGCCGCGCTGGACCGGCAGCGGGGCGAAGTGCTAAGCAGGAACGCCCGGGCTGGCCCGGAACAGAGCGCGCCCTCTCCACCAGCGAGGCAACGACCCGTGCCCGAGACCACCTCCTTCCCCTCCTCTCCGCTTGCCCCGCCCCCGTTCCCGTTGCGCGGCCGGCGGGTGTGGGTGGCTGGCCACCGCGGCATGGCGGGCTCGGCGCTGGTGCGCCGGCTGGGGCGCGAGGGGTGCCGGCTGCTGAGCGTCGGGCGCGAGCAGGTCGATCTGCGCCGGCAGGCCGAGGTGGAGGCATGGATGGCGGCGGAACGGCCGGAGGTGGTTTTCCTGGCCGCCGCGACGGTGGGCGGCATCCACGCCAACGACAGCCGCCCGGCGGAGTTCCTCTACGACAACCTGGCGATCGAGACGAACATCATCCACGGCGCCTGGAAGACGGGGGTGGACAAGCTGGTGTTCCTGGGGTCCTCGTGCATCTACCCGCGCATGGCGCCGCAGCCGATGAGCGAGGACCTGCTCCTCACCGGGCCGCTGGAACCCACCAACCAGTGGTACGCGGTGGCCAAGATCGCCGGCATCAAGATGTGCCAGGCCTACCGGCGGCAGTACGGCTGCGACTTCATCGCGGCCATGCCCACCAATCTCTACGGTCCCGGCGACAACTTCGACCTCCGGCAGGGCCACGTCGCCGCGGCGCTGCTGGCCAGGATCCACCACGCCAAGGAAACCGGGGCCGGCACGGTGGAGCTGTGGGGCACCGGCACGCCGCTGCGCGAGTTCCTGTACGTGGAGGATCTGGCCGACGGGCTCGTCTTCCTGGCCGAGCGCTATTCGGGGGAGGAGCACGTCAACGTCGGCACCGGGGTGGAGATCAGCATCCGCGATCTGGCCGAGCTGATCGCCGACATCGTCGGCTGGCGGGGTGAGCTCCGCTTCGACACCAGCAAGCCGGACGGCACGCCGCGCAAGCTGATGAACGTCTCCCGCCTCACCGCCATGGGCTGGACGGCCCCCACCAGCCTGCGCGACGGCTTCACCCAGGCCTACCGCTGGTACCGCGATGCCCTGGCGCGCGGCGAGGTGCGCGGCCTGTCCTGAGCCCCAGGAAAGGCCGGTCCTGCGAACGCGCCGCAACCAAATGCCTTCTTAGAGAATCTTGTGAGAGTTGTCTGAGACTTTAAGAACTGGAGAAAAAAATGAATTATGGAATGGTCGTTTCCCAAAATTCCATCGAGCTTATTCGTCGGCAAAAATTGTCGTTTATATCTCTTTCTGGAATTAATCCAGTCGGAGAATCATGTATTAAAATGAATGCCGATGGCCACTATAATCTGCGTACATCGTGCCCCATGTATGGGTACGCGGCACGTCATGCGATTGGGGACATGCTTCGCTCCAGGGAATTTCTTCGCAATCAAAGCGTTTACGTCGTTGTAACGGTCAACCCTCGTGCCGGTGTGATCGGTATCGGAATCGAACATATCGACCGCACTCGATTCGTCGATGAACTCTCGGTGCCTGCTCAGCCGAATCCGGTTCGGGTGATTTTATCCGCACCGGTCGAGGAGATCGGATCGCTTATCTGTCGTCCGTGGTCATCGGAACCGGCCGAGACTGACATTATCTCCATTGATGTTTACGTGGATGCATATCGGGCCTATGCCGACGCTCATGAGCGTTGGCGCAACGACACTCTGAGCCGTCTCTTGAAAAGCCTGGTTCCTCAGAGCGCATCTCCCATTGAGAAGACAAGCGCTCTGCGTTCCGCCGTCGTTTCTTTTTTCAGAGAGCAGAAGTCGCCCTCGGGGCCGGAAAGCGATTTGGCAAAAATATTGAGCCAAGCATGGCTTCTTTTGAATGAAAGCATGCCGATTGAGTCTCGGTATGGCGCGGTATTCCTTCGCAATATATATCGTTTTTTTGGCTTCGACGCATGGTCGTTGGAAAATTGCATCGACAGCACCCTGGCGAGATCCTTTGCGACACTTGTCGAAATCGACGTTGACGGGCAGCGGGTTGTCTGCGTGCAGGATTTGACTCATGACGCGGCAGTCGGCTCGACTGATGGCCGACCAATGGATTATCTCCAGATCGTCACCGCGTTGAGCGAGGGCCGAAGTGCCGATGTCGTTTTTCTCAATGGCTCGCCGTTGCGGGCGTGCCCCGGCATCGGCCTGGACGACGAGTGCCTGTCTCTACAAGATCGCTACAGCTTGCCACGCAACCCACTGAACCTCTATCTTTTCCCATGCGTCTGGAACAATCATGAGCCCGACGCGAGTTGGGCGCGCCTCTTCACGCCGGCCGCAACTCTGGCAAACCGGGCGGTATGCCGTTCTTATCTGGCCTCGGAGGGCCGGGAAAATGAACTGGCGGACCATCTCTCACACTTGTTCGTGGCTGTCCCGACCTGGAAGGGAGCCGTTCCACAGGGCTACCATGCCAATTTCAGCGGCGCTATCACACCGCTTAGCGCTTCCAGGCCAGACGATTCATCTATTCTGGCCGGAGTCCTTAAATACGACTTCAGCAGATCTATCGACGCACACGTTAAGACCCATACAGAAACCCGGTACGAGGGCCTAGGCGAAGAGTATTTCGAATGGTGCGACTTGGTTGAGGCGGTTCTCAATGCTCGTGGGCGTTTCACCATGTTCGAGCTCGGAGCGGGTTTCGGTCGATGGCTGGTTAATGCGGCGAAAATCCTTCAACGGGTCAACCCGATGCCATTTCGGCTGCTCGGCGTCGAGGCAGAACCGGCCCATTTCAAGATGATGATCAAGCACTTCACGAATAACGGAATCCCTCCTCATGAACATCGCCTGATCGAAGCGGCCGTCAATGGTACTGGCAAGTCGGTTCATTTTGCCGTTGGCCACTCTGAAGAGTGGTGGGGGCAGTCCATCATTGAAACAAATGATTACAATAACCCAGTTTATACGAAAGCGACGACACGGGAAGTCAGGGCTGTTACGCTAGCCAACATCATCGTGGATTACGATTTGGTGGATATCATCGATCTCGACGTCCAGGGGGCCGAGTTCGAAGTTCTTGCGGCTGCGCGGGAAGCCCTGCAAACAAAGGTGAAGCGTGTCCATATCGGAACACATGGCCGAGATCTCGAAAGGAAGCTTCGAGAGCTTTTCTCCTCTATGGGTTGGGATTGCATATACGACTATGGATGCCAAATGAACAATCTTACCATGTATGGTGAATGCATGTTTGGGGATGGCGTGCAGTCCTGGGTCAACCCGATGTTTCGCGGCCGATGACAATTTTCCTGGGCGAAACGGTCGTTCCCACCAAACGACCTTCCGCCTGGGCTTGGGGAAAACGCTGGGGGTTGGAGCGGATCGCGTAAAATCGGAATCGATTTGCAGCG
>CAZOZD010000182.1:0-4686 GCA_964584195.1 uncultured Burkholderiales bacterium | reverse complement strand
ACACCGTAGCGCTTGGACAAGGATTCCAGGCGCGAACCCAGGTTCACCGCATCGCCCATCACGGTATAGGCGCGGCGGAATGCCGAACCCATGTTTCCGACGTTCATCGGGCCGCGATTGAGGCCGATGCCGATGCGCAGTTCCGGCCAGCCGCGGGCGCGGAATTCGGCGCGCAACCCGGTCGCCGCGTCCTGCATGGCGAGTGCGCAGGCGAGTGCGTGGCGGGGGTGGTCCGGATCGGGCAGGGGGGCGCCCCAGAATGCCATGATGGCGTCGCCGATGTATTTGTCGATGGTGCCCTGGTGCTGCTGGATCACCTCGGTCATGCGGGTGAGGTAGGCGTTCATCAGGCGGGTGAGTTCGGGCGCGCTCAGGGTTTCCGACACGCTGGTGAAGTCGCGCACGTCGGAAAACAGCACGGTCATGTCGCGGTTCTCGCCCTCCATCGACACCGCTTCCGGCCGTTCGGTGAGCTCATCCACCACCTCGGGCGGCACGTACTGGCCGAACATCTCCGTGACCTGGCGCTTCGCGCGCGCCTCGACGAAGAAGCCGTAGAGGATGTCGATGACCCACAGCAGCAGGCAGAGCAGGACCAGGTTGGCGATCGGCAGGACCAGGTTGGCCGCCTGCCAGGCATACAGGTTGGCGGCGACGAGCAGGGCGACGAGTCCCAGGGTGAGCGCGCTGGCGCGCACCGCGCCCAGGGACGGCAGGAACAGGGCGAGCAGGACACCGAGTACGGCGGCGGCGACCAGCTCCAGGCCGAGCACATAGCCCGGGCGCTGCTTGATCGTGCCGTCCAGGATGCCGGCCACCAGGTTGGCGTGGATCTCGACGCCGGGATAGGCGTTTGCCACCGGGGTGACGCGCAGGTCCATGAGACCGGGCGCCGAGGTACCGATCAGGACGATGCGGTCGCGCAAGGCGGCCGGGTCGGCGTGGCCATTGAGCACGTCGGTGGCGGAAAGGTAGGGGAAGCTGCCCGCCTTGCCGCGGTAGGGCACCAGTGCGGCGACGTTGGCGTCCACCGGGATCCGGCGCTCGCCCAGCCGCAGCGCCTCGATGAGGTCATAGCCTTGCGCGAACACCGGTTCGAGGGGTGGTTCGCCCAGGTACAGGCGCGCCACCGCCAGCGCCAGGGCTGGGTAATAGTCGGCCTCGTATTCCATCAGCATCGGCACCCGGCGCGATACGCCGTCGATGTCGTAGAGCGGGTTGAAATGGCCGCCGCTCTGCGCCGCGGCCTGGAATTCGGGCCGGTTGGCGCCGAATCCGTCGGCGCGGATGAACGGGATCTCGCGCTCGACGAACTCGATGAAGTTGAATGCTGGCTCGGGCAGCGCCCCGGCGGTGCGGGCGGGAGCGCCTTCACCGCGGTGGGTGAAATAGACCCCGAGCACCACCGGGCGATCGCGCAGGGCAGCCACCAGACGCGCATCGCGATCCAGCGCCGGGGTCAGTTCGGCGAGCGCGGCGCGAAAGTCGGCGTTGCCGCGCAGCCGGCCGGCGGCGAGTGCCTGCAGTACCGGCAGGCCGGAGCTGTCATCGCTTTCCGCGAACACCACGTCGAAACCGACCACCGCCGCGCCGTATTCATTGAACAGGCGGTCGATGAGCCCGGCCACCCTGTCGCGGCCCCAGGGCCAGCGCCCCTCGACTTCGAGGCTTTTTTCGTCGATGTCGACGATGACGACCCGCGGATCGGGCGTGGCGTGGGCGAACAGGCGCACCCGGGCGTCGTAGGCGTGTGCTTCGAGCTGGTCGAGGAATGCCACGGGATAAAAACCGGCGATGTGAATCAACATCGCCAGGGTGGCGATGAGGGCGAGCCCGATGCGCAGGCCCTGGCGTTTCAGGCGCCGTCGCCAGTCGCCCCGGGTCGTCCGCATGCCTGGGGTGAGACTCAGAAACTGGCGCTGAACTGGAGGTGCGCCTTCCAGTCGCCGCTGGACTGGCTGCCGGCAGCGTCGAGCACGTTGGCGAGATCGAGCTTCATGGCCAGATCCTTGCGCCAGGCATAGCGCAGGCCGACGCCGGCGCTGGCGAGTGTTTCGCGCGCATCCCCCAGGCCCGGCAGTCGGACCTGGCGGCCTTGGCCGTGGTCGTAGAACAGCACCGCGCGCAGGCTGCTGTCCGCAATCGGCAGGTGGCTGCCGAAATCGGGCGAGTACAGCTCCAGGTTGACGAGCACCGCCCGGTCGCGGGTGAGCTCGCGCTCGTTGAAGCCGCGCACCGCATTGGCGCCGGCCAGGCCGAACTGCTCGCCGGCGATCAGTGCGTCGTTCGTGTACTGCGCATAGAGTCCGGCGCGCATCTGCCAGCGTGCCGGCAGGATATGCAGGTGCGACAGGGCCAGGCGCCAGATCCGGTAGTCGGCGGAGGCGCCGCCAGTGCCCAGGCCGTTGGGCCGTGCCGCCGCGAACGCGGCATCGCCGCCATCCTTGCCGCCGGGCAGGTTCTGGCTGAATGCGAGACTCCACAGGCTCTGCGCGCCGGGCCGGGTCCAGGTGCCGGAATAGGCGAGACTCAACGGCCGGGCCGTCACGTCCACCGCCGCCGCGCCACATCCGGCAGCGCCGAACGGTCCCAGCGAGCATGTGTTGTCGTAGGCGCGCCAGTCGAGGCCGTACATCAGCTTGTGCTCGAACTCGCCGCGCCGGGGCAGGTGATGGTTGTAGCGCAGGCCGGCGAGATCGCCGCGACCGCTGAATGCCAGCGGCAGGCCACTGACCTGGGTGGTGCCGCCATCGACATTGGAATGCGCGGCGTACAGGTCGAGGCTGTGGCCGAGACCGTAGAACGGGATGCGGTAGCCGAGGTTGACGAGCTGCACGTCGGCGAGGTGGTCCGGCGAGGTGGTGTACTGCACGGTCAGCACATGGTCGCGGTCAAACAGGTTGGCATGCTGCCAGGCCAGTGCAAGGCGGTACTCGCCGGTGGTGGTGCCCATGCCGGTATTGTCGAGGTTGGCGATGAAGCGGCCGGGCTTGCGGTCCTCCACCTTGATCTCGGCATCCACTTCACCTGGCCGGTTGGCGATCTTCAGCACCACTTCGGTCTGCCGGGCGGGGTTTTCATTGGCGCGCGCCACGGCGTCGGCCAGGCGCTGGCCGTGCGGCATGGCCCCGGTCTGCAGGGGCGGCAGGCTGCGGCGGATGTTGTCGGCGTTGAAATGCTGGTTGCCTTCGATCGTGATCTGGCCGATGCGGGGTTCCACCACCCGGAAGGTGACCACGCCGTGGCTGATTTCCTGCTCCGGCAGGGTCACCGCCACGGCGCTGTAGCCCGTCTCGCGGTAGGCGCGTTCGAGCGCTTCGAGGGCGAGCTGGATGTCGCCAAAACCGCGCTTTTCACCCGTGAACGGCTTGACGATGGCCTCGATATGCTGGGCGCCGAGCAATGAGTTGCCCTCCACGGCGAACTCGCGGATGGCGAAGGTGGTGTCGGCGAATGCGGGCCATACGCTCAGGCCGGCGAGCAGCGCGATCAGGCGGACGGGGCGGAACGGGCTTTGGCTAGGCTTCATCGGCAGTCCTTGGCAAGGGCTGTTGGGATAACTTGAAAAACGTGAAACGCTGCCGTGAAACAACTCTCCCCCGGAGGGAGTGGGGCAGGGTGGGGCTGGCCTTCGGCCATTGTGATCGCATTGACCAGACAGCGGCTTCGCCGCACCCCCATCCCAACCTTCCCCCAACGGGGGAAGGGGTAAATATTTCTGAATGGGTAAGCTGGGTTCATTTCACCACGCATTTGTCGTCGTTGCTGTCGCGGCCCACGGTCATGCCGCCGCCGGTTTTGGACACCATGGCCGGTGGCACCGCGACGCGGCTGCCGTCCTCGGGCGGAACGTTGGCCGGCGCCTGATCCGGCGCGCCGACATAGGCGAACTGACCGGCGGCGACTTCGATCTGGCCGACCGGGTTGCTCACCACGATGCGGCCATCGAGCACGTCGATGTGTACGCCATCCGGCAGGGGCTTGCCCGACAGGGTGGTCTGGCCGGCGCAATCGCCCTGGCAATGCTGGACGAAATGGGTGCCGCGGATGCCGATGGTGGCATTTGCGGTGGTGGTGGTGTGCCGTTCCGGGTTGCGCCGGGCGACCGCGCCGGTGATCGAGCGCAGGCCACCCTTGACGAGGTCCATCGCCACGTTGTCCGCTTCCGGCTTGTCCGCCTGATAGCTGTAGCGGTCGATGCGCACCCGGCTGTTGGGGCGCAGCACCAGGTTGCCGCCGTCCTTGAACTTGATGCGGGCGAAGGTCTTGTCCTCGGTGATGAGCAGGTCGCCCTCGTCCACGGCCGACTGCACCGACAACAGCCGGGTCTCGCCGCTGGATTTTTGCACGCTGAGCACGCCGGAGAGGTGGGAAACATTGCCCACCGTTGCCCAGGCCGGCGCGACCAGGAGGATGGCCAGTGCAAAAGCCCAGCCGATCAGGGAAGGCATCGAATACATGCCTGACCGGCCCTCGCGGGGGCGCGCTGCCGGAAGACGACGTGGGCAAATCAACCCGGCAAGGCACTTACCCCCGCCCCTTTCCCGGGGGGGGAGGGGTTTTTCGGGCTGAACAGGGGGCCGCAAATTCGCCCGCGAGCGGCGTTCAGCAGATGCACAGTTCGGGTTTGCGGGTGTGCGCCGGTAAAGACCGGCAAGGAGTAGGCGGTGCAAGTCCGTTGCAATG
>CAZOZD010000181.1:0-4694 GCA_964584195.1 uncultured Burkholderiales bacterium | reverse complement strand
AGACCTCGCCGATGCTGTTCCGGGTGCTGGGGATCTACCTGCCGCTCATCACCACCAATTGCGCCGTGCTTGGCATCCCCCTGCTCAACGTCCAGGCCGGCCACGATTTCGTCGAATCGCTATTCTTCGGCCTCGGCGGCGCACTCGGCTTCACCCTGGTGCTGGTGCTGTTCGCCGCCATGCGCGAGCGGCTGGAGGCCGCCGACGTGCCGGCGCCGTTCAAGGGCAGCAGCATCGCCATGATCACCGCCGGCCTGATGAGCCTGGCCTTCATGGGGTTCGCGGGGCTGGTGAAATGACCGTTGACGTAACAAAAGTGAAACGACTCCGCGAACCATCCTCCTCCCCCGCAGGGGGAGGACCAGGGTGGGGGTGGCGGCCGAAGGTCGCTTTTGTTTTTGTTGCATCGATTCAAATGCGGCTACGCCGCACCCCCATCCCGACCTTCCCCCTTTGGGGGAAGGTGCCTGGAATCCATGCACTTGGGCGTTTTTCATCCTCCGGGGTGGCGCGAGTCAGCGACACAGGCGGCTGCCCATGCTGACCGCCATCCTGATCATGGCCGGCATCGGCCTGCTGCTCGGCGCTATCCTCGGCTGGGCGGCGGTGCGCTACCGGGTCGAGGAAGACCCTCTGGTGGAAAAGATCGACGCCGTCCTGCCCCAGACCCAGTGCGGCCAGTGTGGTTACCCGGGCTGCAAGCCCTACGCCGAGGCCCTGGCCGCAGGCGATGCCGACATCAACCGCTGCCCGCCTGGCGGCGAGGAAGGCATCAAGCGCCTGGCCGAACTGCTCGGCGTGGAGCCCAAGCCGTTCGGCGAGGGCATGGCGCCCAAGCCCAAGTCGGTCGCAGTCATCGACGAGAACACCTGCATCGGCTGCACCCTGTGCATCCAGGCCTGCCCGGTCGACGCCATCGTCGGCGCCGCCAAGCAGATGCACACCATCGTCGCCGAGCAGTGCACCGGCTGCGAATTGTGCCTGCCTCCCTGCCCGGTCGATTGCATCCGCATGGAGCCGCTTGCCGAGACGATCGAAAACTGGAAGTGGCGCTATCCGGTCCACCCATTGCGCAAGGTGGCCTGAACGGCATGAGTGGCCTGCATATCCCCCCCGCACGCAAGCTGCACCGGTTTCCCGGCGGTGTGCGGCTGCCCGGCAACAAGGCGATCTCCACCGAGCGGCCCAGTCACGGACTGCCCCTGGCCGGGCAGTACGTGGTACCCCTGCGCCAGCACATCGGCACCGCCGCCACACCCCTGGTCCGGCGTGGCGATCATGTCCTGAAGGGCCAGCGAATCGGCCTGCCGCAAGGCCCGCTCTCGGCCGCCGTGCATGCCCCCACCTCGGGCAAGGTGCTCGCCGTGGAACGGCGGCCGGTGCCGCACCCCTCGGGGCTTTCCGACCTGTGCGTGGTGATCGTCGCCGATGGCCGGGATGAATCCGTGCCGATGACGCCCGTCGACTGGAGCAAGCTGGAGCCAGCGGCACTGCGCCAGCTCATCCGCGACCAGGGCCTGGTCGGTCTGGGCGGGGCGGTGTTCCCCAGCCACGTCAAGCTGGAGCCCCCCCCGGGCCGGCCCATCCACACCCTGATCCTGAACGGCGCCGAGTGCGAGCCCTGGATCACCTGCGACGATCGCCTGATGCGGGATCACGCCGCCGAGATCCTGGAAGGCGTCGCCGTGATGCGCCACCTGCTCGATGCCGGCGAGATCCTGGTCGGCATCGAGGACAACAAGCCGGAGGCCATCGCCGCCATGCGCTGGGCGGCCGCGGCGATGCCCTTCCCGATCGTGGTGGTGGCGCTGCCGAGCGTGTATCCGGCCGGTGGCGGCAAGCAGCTCACCTATACCCTGACCGGCCGAGAAACGCCGAGTGGCGGGCTCACCACCGACATCGGCGTACAGGTGTTCAATGTCGGCACCGCCCACGCCCTCTATCGCCTGCTGAACCGTGGCGAACCGCTGATCTCGCGCCTGGTCACGGTCACCGGCCATGTACTGTATCCAGGCAACTACGAGGTCCGCCTCGGCACCCCGGTGCGTGACCTGCTGCGCGCCGCCGGCGGTGTACTGAGAGGAGCGAGCGGGCTGATCGTCGGCGGGCCGATGATGGGCTTCGAGCTGGTCGACGACCATGCCCCGGTGGTCAAGGGGGTCAACTGCATCCTGGTCAAGGACCCGGACACCTTTCCGCCACCACCGCCCCCCCTGCCCTGCATCCGCTGCGGTGAATGCGCCCGGGTCTGCCCGGTCGAATTGCAACCGTTCGAGATGTACTGGTACAGCCGCGCCCGCGATTTCGGCAAGGCCCAGGCCTACAAGCTGTTCGACTGCATCGAATGCGGCTGTTGCAGCCATGCCTGCCCCAGCCACATCCCTCTGGTCTCCTATTTCCGCTACGCCAAGAGCGAGATCTGGGCACGCGAACATGAAAAGCAGGCCTCCGACCGCGCCCGCGAGCAACACGAGTTCCATCAGTTCCGGCTCGAACGGGAAAAACGCGAGAAGGCCGAAAAACTGGGCAAGAAGGCCGGCGAGCGGATCGACTCGATCGCCGCCGACGACCCCGAGGCGGCGCGCAAGCAGGCCATCCTCCAGGCCGCCATCGAACGGGCCCGCCAGGCCCGGGAGGCCACCCCGGCGCGCAATACCGACAACCTGACCCCTGAACAGCAGCGCGAGATCGCCGAGATCGAACGCCGCCGGGAGGCCACGGCCAGGCCAGCGCCCTCCCCCCAACCGGCCCCGGCTCAAGATGCCCCAGCGGCGGCCAGCGAGGCGACGGCGGCGGCGCCCGGCCAGACTGACGCCGCCAGCAGCGCGCCCCCGCTTGAACCGGTCCGCCTCCTGCCGGCTGGCGAACCGACCCCGCTGCTGCCCGCGCCGACCGACGAGGAACGCCGCCCATGATCGGCTCGCCATTCATCCAGCGCGAACGCAATTCAGTGCAACGCACCATGTTCAAGGTGCTGCTCGCACTCACCCCCGGCATCGCCGCGCACATGCTGTTCTTCGGCCCCGGCATCTGGGTCAGCCTGATCCTGTGCAGCCTGCTGGCGCTCGCCCTGGAGGCGGGCATGCTGGCGCTGCGCCGCCATCCGCTGCGTCCGTTCCTGACGGACGGTTCGGTGCTGGTCACCGCCTGGCTGCTCGCCCTGTCGCTGCCGACCCTGGCGCCCTGGTGGCTGTACGCGGTCGGTACCCTGTTCGCCGTGGTGGTGGCCAAGCATCTCTACGGCGGACTCGGCCAGAACCCGTTCAATCCGGCCATGGTGGGCTATGCCGTGCTGATCGTCAGCTTCCCGGCGCAGATGACCCACTGGCCCGGCCTGATCGGCCATGTACCCTACACCCCGGGTTTCCTGGAGTCGTTCATGGTGGTGTTTGCCGGTCCGGCCAGCTTGCCCGACGCATACACCATGGCCACTCCGCTCGACGACCTGAAGACCCAGATCCGCTCCGGCAAGACCCTGATGGAATCACTGGGCATGCCGATCGGCGCCAATGGCCAGATGGTGGCCCTCATGTTCCTGGTTGGCGGCGTCATTCTGGTCATCAAACGGGTCATCACCTGGCATGTGCCGGTTGCATTCCTGCTCGCCCTGGCCGGCACCGCCTGGATCCTGCAAGCGCTCGACCCCGGCCACCATGCCGGGCCGATCTTCCACCTGTTCTACGGCGGTGCCATGCTGGGCGCCTTCTTCATCGCCACCGACCCGGTCAGCGGCTGCTCGACGCCACTGGGCAAGCTCATATTTGCCGGCCTGGCCGGCTTCCTCACCGTCATCATCCGCACCTATGGCGGCTACCCGGATGGAGTCGCGTTCGCCATCCTGCTCATGAACATCGCCGCGCCCTTCATCGACACCTATACCCAGCCGCGCGTGTTCGGCCACCGTCGCGGCGAAAGGCGGCAACCATGAGAGGCACGCTCCGCGCCAGCCTGGCCACCGCGCTCACCCTGCTGGTGTTCGCGGTCATCAGCGCCGCCCTGCTGTCCGGCACGCACGAACTCACCCGCGACCGCATCGCGGCCAGCGAGCGCGCCGCCCAGCTGAAGCTGCTGGCGCAGACCCTGCCAGCCGGCGGCTTCGACAACGACCTGGTGCAAACCGCCCGGGTCCTGCCGGCCGATCCCCGCCTCGGTCTGCGCCTGGGCAGCCAGGCGTGGACCGCCACCCGCCACGGCCAGCCGGTGGCGGTGGTTCTGGAAGCTGCCGCCCCGGACGGTTACGCCGGCGAGATCCGCCTGCTGGTCGGCATCCTCGCCGATGGCCAGGTCAGTGGCGTGCGTGTCACCGGCCACCGCGAGACCCCCGGCCTGGGTGACTACATCGAGCGCGGCAAGAGCGACTGGATCGAACAGTTCGAGGGCAAGAGCCTCGTCAACCCGCCCGCCCGGTCCTGGCGGGTACGCAAGGACGGCGGCACCTTCGACGCAGTGGCCGGCGCCACCATCACCCCCCGCGCGGTGATCGGCGCGGTGCGCCGGAGCCTGGAATATTTCGCCGCGGAGCGGGACAAACTGCTCGGCGTCGACGTGCCCGCGCCGGCCACGCCGGACTCCCGTTCATCCTCCTGAGACCGCCATGTCCCCCGAGATCCGCGACATCCTCAAGAACGGCCTGTGGACCCAGAACCCCGGCATCGTCCAGCTGCTCGGCCTGTGCCCGCTGCTGGCGATCAGCA
>CAZOZD010000180.1:0-4721 GCA_964584195.1 uncultured Burkholderiales bacterium | reverse complement strand
AAGTCCGAGCCGGACCTTGAGATCATCGAGGAAACGCCGTTCCGCCTCGCTCACTGTTCCATCGGCCTCGCACACCCCCACCGCCATCTCGTAGGCGAGCTGACGGTGCATCGGTTCACCGAGCGCGGCAGCCGCCTTTTCCACGCTCGTGCGTTGCAGCAATACGTCCTGCGTGAGCCGCATCAGGTCCGGGGCACCGGCCTCGCCGGCCAGGCTTTCGGCGATGCGGCGGATCTCCTCGCGCTCGCGGGCATGCTTGTCGCCGTCGGCGAATGCTGCAAACAGGGTCAGGGCGAGGAGGGCATTCTGCTGATCGGGGTTCATCTCGGAGTCTCCAGTAAACATCAAGGGTTGCAATGGTCGCAGCGACCGGGATCGGCGCCGGAACGGAGGGTATCCGGGAGGCGAGGCTCGCGCCGCCCGCATTGCGGGCAGCCCCACACCACGGTGCGCGCTTCACGCGTAGGCGCTCCACATGCGGCGCAGGGCAGGCCAGGAATGCGCTCGACCGGCCAGAAACCGGGTGCGCCACAGTCGGGACAGCACGACAGCAGCTTGTCGCGCAGGTTCTCGGTCGCCCGCCGGATGACCTGGCGGCGACCGGGATGGGCATGGGCACGCAGGTCGTGTTCGATGAACACCAGGCCGTTTTCGGAATCATCACGGGCACGCCGGAAGGCACGCTCTAAAGTTTCCCAGTCGTGCAGCCCCTTTTCGAGCCGCGCATCGTCCGGATGGGCTGGGCGGAGCACGAGATGGTGCCCGGGAAACCCCGCTTCACCGGCAAAGCGGCGGGCCACCTCCCAGTCGCCGGTGAGTCGATGGGCATGGCATCCGGCCTGTTCGGCGATGCCGGCGACCTCGATGCCACGCACGTCATCGATGAGCAACAGCAGCTCGGTATTCCAGGGCAGCGCGCCGAGGAAGGGGTCGGCGGCGAAGACCCCCTCGCTCGCCAGCCCGAGGGACCGGCCGGCGAGCTCCATGCCGATGCGCGCCTTGCGCCGGGCGGCATCGAGCTGCGTGCCTGGACGCGGAATTTCGCGGCTGAATGTGCCCAGCCGGTCGGTATCGAAGCCATCCACATGCATCACCCGGCAGCCCAGTGCGGTCTCCAGCACCGGGGCAACGATCATCTCCTTGCCATGCCGGGTCAGGAAGGCGATTTCCAGGCCCGCGTAGGGATGCGGGCTCATCACAGGCCGGCCGGCAGGACGGTCGCCAGCCGTGGTGCAAGACGGAACACCTCCACCGCCAGCACGATCCACCAGGCCAGGATGACCATGCCGGTGGCGGCCGCGGCGATGTCCTTGATGATGCCGATCTTTTCGTCATGGCGTGTTTCGACGAAATCGCACAGTGCCTCGATGGCGGTGTTGAACAGCTCCGCCGCCACCATCAGGCCGGTGGCGAGCAGGACTGTAGCGGCATCGACCCAGTCACGCAGCCACACGGCCAGGGCCAGGACGAGCATCGACAGGACGACCTTGTACATGACGCTGAAGTCGTGCAGCACCGCGTAACGCAATCCGGCGGCGATGACGACCAGCTTGCGCAGGGGGCGATAGCCGGGCTCACCCGTGCCGAGGAACTTGTTTCTCATGCGCGCTCAGCCGGACCGGGTCATATCCACAGGCTCAGCGGCGGGTCGGCCAGGGCAGCGCGCAGGATGTCGCCGCGTGAAACGATGCCGGCCAGTTCGCCGGCGTCATCCACCACGGGCAGCGCCGACAGCCCCGAGTCGAGCAGAACCCGCGCGACACGGCGGATGTCGGTGACCGGATCGGCGCAGATCACCGGGCTGACCATCACCTCGCGCACCGATCGATCGAGCCCGCCGGTCGGCGTCCTGCCATCCAGGTCGATGACGGTAAGCAGTTCGCGCTCGGACACCAGGCCCACCACGCCACGCCCCGCTTCCAGCACCGGTGCCTGGCGTACCCGGCGCGTGGCGAGCGCACGCCAGGCAGCGCCCACCGTATCCCCGGCGCTCAGGCCCAGCACCCGCCGGCTCATGACCTGATAGGCATGCCGTACCGGCTCGCGCTGACCTTCCGGATGCAGCGACTGGAGATAGGCCGCCGCCGCCGCGGCATAGCGCGGATCGACATCCTCCCTCCGCACCTCCTCCATGGACCGTCGCGCCCGCGCGAATTCGCCCTCCCAGTCTTCTTCCTCCCGGTTCAGGGCCGGCGCGGAACGCTTGGCGAACACCCCGGGCACCTGGATCAGGCGCTCCAGGCTGCCGCGAAAGGTCTGGCCGGTGACGCCGTGGATGGAGAACATGGCCGCCCCTCAGATCGCCGGCTTGCGTGTAGCGATCAGGCTCGCCACCACGCTCGCCCCGATCAGCACCGTGACGACCGCCAGAGAGGCCTGCACCGGCACGTGATACCAGGGCGCAATCAGCATCTTGCTGCCGATGAAGGCAAGCACCATGGCCAGGCCGTACTTGAGCAGGTGGAAACGGTCGGCCACATCGGCAAGCAGGAAATAAAGCGCGCGCAGGCCAAGGATGGCGAATATGTTGGAGGTGAACACGATGAACGGATCGGTGGTGATGGCGAAGATGGCCGGAATCGAATCGACGGCGAACACCACATCGCTGGTCTCGATCAGGATCAGCACCAGGAACAGCGGCGTGAACCAGCGCACACCATCCTTCATCACCGTGAATTTCTCGCCGTGGTATTCGGGCGTGATGCGCAGGTAGCGGCGCGCCAGCTTGAGCACCGGATTCTTTTCCAGATCCGGCTCCTTTTCGGCCATGACCAGCATGCGCAGACCGGTGACGAGCAGGAATGCGCCGAAGATGTACAGCACCCAGTGGAATTCCCGCACCACCCAGGCGCCGGCCAGGATCATGATGGCACGCAGGACGATGGCGCCGAGCACACCGTAGATCAGGACCCGGCGCTGGAACTCCGGCGCCACATTGAACGCGGTGAAGATCAGCAGGAACACGAACACGTTGTCGACCGACAGCGATTTCTCGATCAGGTAGCCAGTGAGGAATTCCAGCGCCTTCTGGTCAGCGATCTCCCGCCCCACGCTGCCGCTCAGATACCACCACAGGCCGGCATTGAAGACCAGGGCCAGGCTGAACCAGGTCAGCGACCAGGCCGCTGCCTCGCGGACGCTGACCTTGTGCGCGCGGCGCCCGCCCAGCACGAACAGGTCAAGGGCCAGCATGACCAGGACGAAGGCGATGAATACCGCCCACATCCAGGGCTCACCGATCGAGATGGCGTGTGCCTGCATGTTTGATTCCATTCGGTTTCAGCCTGTATCCATGGCCAGGCGCAATGTTGTGTACGAAGCGGCCGCCGGCCCCGCTCGGGCGGAACGACTCCAGGCCGCTGGCGGGGCCAGTATGGGGGCGCGCATGGATCGACACAAACAAATATTCATTGGTGTTTAATTCGAAAAAACCGAATTATCCTGAAAAACCCGGTTCACCACAGAGTCACAGAGAACACAGAGTAAACACAAAGGTTTGCTGCATTCTCAGGCATCACCCGCTGGGTGAGCATGGGCTGCCCGGGAAAGGCCAGATTTGTTCGGGGTTCTCTGTGAACCCCGTGTCTCTGTGGTGAGGAATTCAGGATGAATTTCAAGCACCTGCATTATTTCCTCACGGTAGCCAAGGCCGGGGCTGTCAACCGCGCCGCCGAGCGCCTGCACCTCGCGCCACAGACCCTGTCCGGCCAGCTCAGCCAATTCGAGGCCCGGCTGGGGGTCGCCTTGTTCAGGCGGACTGGACGGCGCATGGAGTTGACCGATGCCGGCCGGCTGGCACTCAGCTATGCCGAGGAAATATTCAATGTCAGCGCCGAACTGGAGGCCCGCCTGCGCGGCGGTCCGGAAGAGCGTGCCATTCCGTTCCGGGTCGGCATCGCCGACGTGGTGCCGAAGTCCATCGCCCAGCAGCTGCTCGCCCCGGTGCTGACGCTGGCCGGACCGATACGGCTGATCTGTCGAGAGGAACGGCTGGAACGGCTGCTGGCCGACCTGGCCATCCATCGCCTGGACATGGTGCTGGCCGACCGGCCCATGCCGCCCGGCATGGATGTCAAGGGATACAGCCACGCACTGGGCGAATGCGGTGTCAGCTTCTTCGCCGCGCCCGAGCTTGCCGCCCGCCTGGGCGGGACCTTTCCCGCCTGCCTCGACGGCGCGCCGATGCTGATCCCCGGCGAGGACAGCGCCCTGCGCGGCCCGCTCACGCGCTGGCTGGATCGTCTCGGCTTGCAGCCGCGCGTGGTCGGCGAGTTTGACGACCCGGCCCTGATGAAGGCATTCGGCCAGTCCGGCGCCGGCGTGTTCCCGGCCCCGGCAGCCACTGCGGGGGAAGTCGAAGCGCATCACGGCGTGGTCCGGCTTGGCGAAACCGACGACATGCGCGAGCGCTTTTTCGCGATCTCGGCGGAAAAACGTCTCACCCACCCGGCCGTGAAGGCCATCAGCGAAACCGCGCGCGGCGGTTTGTTCAACCTCAGCCGGACAAGCCGAAAAAGTGGCTCTTGGTGAAATCATTACGGACGACGGCTATGGACGGACTGGCCAGGCGGACATCAGCCACTGCAGCCAGTGACCCACTCAATTTCATATAGAACCGGAAAAGTTCATGACGTCACGATGGCAACACAGCGTGTCGACTGCGGCTTTCAGGTGTGCGCCGGTAAAGACCGGCAAGGAGTAGGCGGTGCAAGTCCGTTGCA
>CAZOZD010000179.1:0-4759 GCA_964584195.1 uncultured Burkholderiales bacterium | reverse complement strand
CCCGGCTGGGCAGGGAGTACAGCATGCCGCCGTGGCCCATGGCGATGCCGTCGTCCACCGCGATGGTGTTGAATTCCTTGGCTACGCCGCCGGCCGCCTCGATCTCGCGCGCCACCATCTGGCCGAGGTCCTTGAGGTGGACATGGCCGGGCACGAACTGGGTGAACGAGTTGGCCACGGCGATGATGGGCTTGTTGAAGTCCTCGTCCTTCATGCCGGTGGCGCGCCACAGGGCGCGCGCGCCGGCCATGTTGCGACCCTGGGTGGTGGTGCGGGAACGGTACTGGGGCATGGCGTGAACCTCGCGGGGCTATAATCGGCACGATTTTAACTTCCCGGCCGCCCCCGTGCTCGTCCACCCGCAATTCGATCCGGTCGCCGCAACGATCGGCCCTCTCTCCGTGCACTGGTACGGATTGATGTACGTGGCCGCCTTCCTGTTCTTCATCGGGCTGGGCCGCATCCATGCCCGCCGTCGGCCCGAGCTGGGCTGGGACAAGGGCCAGATCGACGACCTCCTGTTCTACGGCGTGATTGGCGTCATCCTCGGCGGTCGGCTGGGCGAGGTGCTGTTCTACCAGCCGGGCTATTATTTCAGCCACCCCGCCGAGATCCTCGCGGTATGGAAGGGCGGCATGAGCTTCCACGGCGGCCTCATCGGTGTGCTGGTGGCACTCGGGTGGCATGCTCGCAAGAGCGGACGCAGCTTCCTCGAAGTGGGCGATTTCGTGGCCCCCCTGGTGCCCACCGGCCTGATGTTCGGCCGCATCGGCAACTTCATCAACGGCGAGCTGTGGGGCCGGCCGGCCAGCCCCGATCTGCCCTGGGCCATGGTCTATCCATTCGTCGACGAACTGCCGCGCCACCCCTCCCAGCTCTACCAGGCCGCCGGCGAGGGGCTGCTGCTGTTCATCCTGGTCTGGATCTATGCCGGTCGCCGCCGCGGCGTCGGCCAGGTCTCCGGCCTGTTCCTGCTCGGCTATGGCGCGCTGCGTTTCATCGCCGAATTCTTCCGCAGCCCCGACCCCGGCATATTCAGCGGCCTGCCCCTCGATCTATCCACCGCGCAATGGCTGTGCCTGCCCATGCTGGCGATCGGCGCCTGGCTGTGGTGGCGCGGCCGGCCCGCAGCCGCCGGTGCCGCGAAGTGAAGCCGTCCGTGCCCGACGGCCGGGTCCCGGTGCGATCGGCGAGCGAAATCCCCCGACTAGGCGTATCCTGAAAACATGAAGATCGAATCGCGAGGTGTCCTCATGCGCGCATTTGGGCAATGGCCACGCTGGCATGCTGCGGCGAGCGCGGCCTGGCTTCTGGTCGCCGTCGCCTGCATGCATGGCGACGCGGTCGCGTCGGAGCCGGAAGCCGCGGCGACGGCCAGCGTCGAGACCGCCCCCACCCTGGCCGGGATGTGGGCTTCACTGCGCCGCTTCCTGAGCAAGGAAGATATCGACGAGCTGTACCTGTATCTGCGCGACGCCGCCATCGCCTCACTCACCCAGCGCGAGCCGGTCGAGCCCCCCCCGGAGCTGGCGTTCAAGATGGCGGTGCTTGAGCAGCGCGCGCGCAAGGAAGGCGATCATTACTGGCGCAGCGTCATCCTGCCCGACCTGCAACGCCTGGCGCCACGCCTGATCGGCCTCGGCGGCGAATGAGCCGCGGCCGGGACCCGCTTCAGCCTACCCTGGGCAGGCGGTGCAGCGCCGCCTCGATTTCGTGCTCGGGGTATTCGTAATCCTCCAGCTCGCCGGCGAAGTACCTGTCGTAGGAGGCCATGTCGAAATGGCCGTGCCCGGACAGGTTGAACAGCAGGGTCTTGGCCTCCCCCGTCTCTTTGCAGCGCAGGGCCTCGTCGATGCAGGCGCGCACCGCATGGCATGACTCGGGCGCGGGGATGATGCCCTCGGCGCGGGCGAACCGTACCCCGGCCTCGAAGGTGGCGATCTGTGGTACCGCCACTGCCTCGATCCGTTTCTCGTGATAGAGCTGGGAAACCAGGGGTGAGTCGCCGTGGTAACGCAAACCGCCGGCATGGATGCCGGGCGGCATGAAGTCGTGGCCGAGTGTGTACATGCGCATCAGCGGCGTGTAGCCGGAAGCATCGCCGTAGTCGTAGGCGTACAGACCCTTGGTGAGGGTCGGACAGGACGTTGGCTCCACCGCGACACAACGCAGGTTTTGCGCCCGCTTCTCGCCGGCCGCCTGATCAGCCATGAACGGGAAGGCGATGCCGCCGAAGTTCGAGCCGCCGCCGCAGGGCGCGAAGATCATGTCCGGGTAGTCGCCCACCTTTTCGAGCTGCTTCTTCGCCTCCAGGCCGATCACGGTCTGGTGCAAGAGCACGTGGTTGAGCACCGAGCCCAGTGCATAGTTGGTGTCGGCGCGGCTGGCCGCCTCCTCCACCGCCTCGGAAATAGCGATGCCCAGGCTGCCCGGGTTGTCCGCATCCTCGGCGAGGATCCGGCGTCCCGCCTCGGTCATGTCGGTGGGGCTGGCGAACACCTCGGCGCCCCAGGTCTGCATCATGGAGCGGCGGAAGGGTTTCTGCTGGTAGCTCACCTTCACCATGTAGACGCGGATCTCCATGCCGAACATCTGCCCGGCCAGCGACAGGCTGCATCCCCACTGGCCGGCGCCGGTCTCCGTGGTAAGGCGGTTGATGCCGGAAATCTTGTTGAAATAGGCCTGCGGAATGGCGGAGTTGGGCTTGTGCGAGCCGGCCGGCGAGACGCCTTCATACTTGTAATAGATCTTCGCCGGGGTGCCCAGGATCTGCTCCAGGCGGTGCGCGCGGAACAGGGGCGAAGGCCGCCAGAGGCGATAGATTTCGCGCACCGGTTCGGGGATGGCGATCCAGCGCTCGGCCGACATTTCCTGCTCGAGGATGTTCATGGGGAAGATGGCGCCCATCTTGTCCGGACCGACCGGATTGCCGTCGGGGCCGAGGGGCGGCAGGGGCTTGTTGGGCATGTCCGCCACCACGTTGTACCAGTGGGTGGGGATGTCGGACTCGTCGAGCAGAATCTTGGTTTGCGGCATGAAGGTCTCCTGTTGGGTGCCGGTGGAACATGCCCGCCAGGGCGTCCTGGCGCCATGACGGGCATCAAGCGCCGGCGCCTCCCCCGGCGCCGGTCGATCCGCGGAACTATACTCGCGCGCTCCGCCAACCAAAAAGCACAGGACCATGCCGCATCCCGACCTCACCGAACACACGCTGGACTCCAGCGACGAATACCGCGGCCGCCTGCTGCACGTGAAGAAGGACCGGGTGCGCCTGCCCGATGGCGGCGAGTCCAGCCGGGAATACATCATTCATCCCGGCGCGGCGGTGATCCTGCCCATCTTCGAGAATGGCGACATCCTGCTGGAGCGCCAGCACCGTTACCCCCTGCACCGGGATTTCCTGGAACTCCCCGCCGGCAAGTTCGACCCGCACGAGACCGAACTCGCCTGTGCCCAGCGTGAACTGCAGGAGGAGACCGGCTACGTCGCCCTGCAGTGGCGGCAGCTGCCCACCTTCTACCCCTGCATCGGCTACGCCAACGAGCGCCTGGTCTATTTCCTCGCCGAGGACCTGGTGTTCAGTGGCGAGAACATGGACGAGGACGAGTTCCTGGAGATCCTCCGCGTGCCCTTCGCCGAGGCCCTGGCCATGGTCGGCGACGGCCGCATCGACGAGGCCAAGACCGTGATGGGCCTCTTGTGGGTGGAACGATTCGTACTTGGTTGAACAATGCACAACAGGAGCGAGCAATGAGCAACAAATGGGTGTATGCCTTCAGTGAAGGCGATGGCAAGGACAAGAAACTCTTGGGCGGCAAGGGCGCCAATCTGTGCGAGATGACCCAGATCGGCCTCAATGTGCCGCCCGGATTCGTCATCACCACCGAGGCCTGCCTCGCATATCTCGACACGCCCGAGCGGCGCCTGCCGGACGGGGTGATGGAACAGGTGCGCACCCATCTGGCGGCCCTGGAAAGGGCCACCGGCAAGAGCTTCGGCGGGCGGAGCAATCCGCTGTTGGTGTCGGTGCGTTCCGGCTCGGCGATGTCGATGCCGGGCATGATGGACACCATCCTCAACCTGGGACTCAACGCCGATACCCTGCACGGGCTCATCGAGCAGACCGGCAACCCGCGTTTCGGGTACGACGCATACCGCCGCTTCATCCAGTTGTTCGGCAAGGTCGCACTGGGCGTGCCGGACGCGGAATTCGATGGCGAGTTCGAGGCGGTCAAGGCGGAGGCCGGCGTGAAGCAGGACATCGGCCTGTCGGCGGAGCATCTCAAGGACATCGCCGAGCGTTTCCTCAAGGTGGTGGAGCGCGTCACCGGCCGGGCCTTCCCGGCTGATCCGTTCGAGCAGCTGGAGATCGCCATCAAGGCGGTGTTCAACTCCTGGATGGGCAAGCGCGCGGTGGACTACCGGCGCGAGTTCAGGATCACCCCGGAGATGGCCAACGGTACCGCGGTCAACGTGGTCACCATGGTGTTCGGCAACATGGGCAACGACTGCGCCACCGGCGTCGGTTTCACCCGCGATCCCGGCACCGGCGAGAACGTGATGTTCGGCGAATACCTGGTCAATGCCCAGGGCGAGGACGTGGTGGCCGGCATCCGCACCCCGAAGCCGGTGGTGGAGATGGAACGGGAAATGCCCGAGCTCTACCGCCAGCTGGTCGAGCTGCGCAATCGCCTGGAAAACCATTACAAGGAAGTGCAGGACTACGAGTACACCATCGAGAAGGGCGTGCTCTACTGCC
>CAZOZD010000178.1:0-4783 GCA_964584195.1 uncultured Burkholderiales bacterium | reverse complement strand
GCCTGGAGCAGTTTGACCGGCCATAAGTGGAGCAGTTTGGGGTGGCCAACGGGGCGCGACGAAACTCGGCGAATAGTAGACCTTCTGGCCGTTCTGAGTCGTCATTTAAATGTCATGTTCTGGAGGGCGCCTCGAAAAACCCAAGATTCGTCATTCCGGCGAAAGCCGGAATCCACCAATATCGAGTATCTGGACACCGGCGTTCACCGGTGTGACGGGTTTTTCGAGTTTCCTGGAGACAATCTGGTTCAGCACCGCTTCCACCCGCTTCGCCAACTCGTCTTGACCAGTCAAAAGCTCCGGCGGCGGGGCTTGCCGGAGCGCGCCAAATACCCGACAATCGCTGTCAACCTTTAACGGAGCCGCCCCATGCCCTACTACATCTACAGGATCGGCGGCCCCCTCAATCTGCTCGACAAGCAGGGGGTGGCCGAAACCTTCAAGGAAGCCAAGGCGCGCGTCAACGAGCTGCGCCGCCAGATCGACCCGGCCAGCGGCATGCAGGTCCGCATGATCTTTGCCGAAAACGAACTGGCGGCGGAGGATACCCTCGGCCAGCCGCGCGAGCTGGACCCCAGCCTGGCCGGCGACGACTACTGAGACTCTCGGCCCGGCGGCGCGTCCATCATGTCCGGCTACAACGAAGAAGCCTATCGCGAAGCGCGGCAATCCGCGATCGCACTGGCCTGTCCGTTCGAACGTGCCCTCTTGTCCCGCTGCGTGCAGTGCTACAAGGCGCACCGCCTGTTGCTCGCCGAGCGCGAGGCGATTTCATGCACCGAGGCCCTGTCCTGCGACCGCTGCCAGGCCTTTCACGCCGCACTGCACCAGAACGCCCGCTTTGCGCTGCACATGGCCCCCGACCAGCCCTGGCCGTTTGGCAAGGAAATCCGCGCCCAGTGCGGCGGCGTGCTCGGCCTGCGCGAGGTACTCGACCCGGAAGATACCGAACCTGCCGACGTAGCCCGCCTGCTCGACGCTGCGCTCGAACGCTTCGAAGGCATTGATCGCCTCCCCTATTCGACCCTCATGCGCGCGGTAGTGCATTACGAGCCGCGCAAGCGGCGGGAACGCTGACGCCGCCCTTGGCTCAGGTCAACACACGCGCCTGGCTGAGCAGCTTTTCCATCTCGCGCCGGTAATAGACGAAATCCATCTCCGGGCAGGGTGCGCCGAGACGGGTCGCCACCGCCGAAATCTGGCCGCGGTGGTGCACCGAATGGGTGAACAGATGCGTGAGCGCGTCACGCGCCCACATGGTGCGGGCGCGCCCGTCGCTGCCCGCAAATTGAATCTCGCCATCGAAGAATGCGTCCGGCTGCCCCTCCAGCCAGTTCTGCAAGGATCGCGCCTCCAGGCGCAGGGCGTTCTTCAGCTCGCGCCAGTCCGGATGGTGGATGCACTTGTAGTCCGCGGCGCGCGCCTCGCCGCGCAGGCGCGCATGCCACACTTCGCCAACCAAAAGCATGTGGTCGACCGTGTGATGGATGCTGCGGAAGAACAGGCCCTCGTCACGTTCCAGCACTTCCGGCTTGAGGTGGTCGAGGGCGGCGAACAATACGTCGTTGGCCCAGTGCTGGTAATCGGCCTGGACCACGAAATGGCTTTTCCATGCATACATGCCCGTACTCCTTGTCCGATGCGGGTCAATCGATCACGGCATGCGGCGGCGGTTCACCCTGCCAGCGCAGCCGGGCCGCCAGCGCGGCGGTGAGTTCGACGCGACCGTCGGCGTCGATGCGCATCGCCTCGCGCACCCCCATGCGTTCAGCGAGGCGCTGCCAGTGCGCGGCGCCGGCGATGAACATGGGCTTGCTGGCGACATCCGACAGCACCCCCGCCCCCGCCCCGCGCGTCAGCACGGTGACCGCCTGGGTGCCCTGCGCCGGCCAGCCGCTGCGCGGGTCGATGAGATGGCTGTAACGGCGACCGTCGAGTTCGAAATAACGCTGGTAATCGCCCGAGGTACCGATCGCCTCGCCGTCGGCAAGGTCGATCTCGGCGATCGCGCCGGGCCGGCGCGGATGCTGGATGCCCACCCGCCAGGGCCGCTTGCCGTGACGCCCGAGGGCGAGCACGTTGCCACCGATGTTGATCAGGGCATTGTCGACGCCCTGACCTTTCAGATAGGCCGCCGCCACGTCGAGTGCGTGTCCCTTGGCATAGCCGCCCAAATCGAGCCGCACCGCCGGATTGCGGCCGACGAATTCCACGCCGTCGAGCTCGATGTCGGCCAGGCTCGGCCGGGCCGCGACCAACCGCTCGATCTCCTCCTGGGCCGGTCGATGCGGGCGGAATTCGTCGGCATGGAACCCCCACAGCCGCACCAGATTGCCGATGGCGGGGTTGAACAGCCCTTCCGATTGCGCTTCGAGGCGGGCCAGATCCTCGAAGATTGGAATGAATCCGGGAGGCAGGGCGGCGCGTGCAGGTTTGTCCGGACTGGCCAGCGCGAGTATCGCGTTGACCCGGTCGAGTGAGCCCGGCTGCCAGGCATGCAGGGTACGGTGCATCTGGTCGAAATCGAGCAGGATCTGGTCGGTCACCCGGCGCGCGGTCGCCGCATCCTCACCGTGGATGACCACTTCCACCAGGGTGCCGAACACATAGGCCTGCTGCCGGTGCACCGGCTCGCCGCAGCCGGCCAGCAGCATAAGCAGCATGGGCCACAGAAGCCATGCGCGCCGGATCATGCCGCCTCCCCGATGCGCGCTTCCAGTGCGTCCATGAAGCGCGCAGCCACATCGCAACCGGTCTGGGCGGTGATTTCGCGGAAACAGGTGGGACTGGTGACATTGATCTCGGTCAGCCAGTCGCCGATCACATCCAGGCCGACCAGAAACAGGCCTTCCGCCGCCAGCGCGGGTCCGAGGGCTGTGGCAATCTCGCGCTCACGCTCGCCCAGGGGCCGCGCCGCGCCCCGCCCGCCGGCGGCCAGGTTGCCCCGGCTCTCGCCCGGCGCCGGGATGCGGGCCAGGCAATAGGGCACCGGCTCGCCGTCGATCAGCAGGATGCGTTTGTCACCCTCCGCGATTTCCGGGATGAAGCGCTGTGCCATGACCGGCTCGACACCATGCCGGGTGGCCACCTCCAGGATCGAGCCCAGATTGGGGTCGCCCGGACGCAGGCGAAAGATGCCTGCACCACCCATTGCGTTAAGCGGTTTGATGACAATGTCGCCGTGCTCGGCCAGGAATGCGCGCAGGTCGTCAGCCACCGCGCTCACCAGGGTCGGAACGGTGAACTGGGGGAAACGGGCGATGGAAAGCTTCTCGTTGTAGTCACGCAATGCACGCGGTCGGTTGAACACCCGGGCCCCTTCGCGCTCGGCCATCTCCAGAAGCCAGGTGGCCGTGAGATAGGACTGGTCGAAAGGCGGGTCCTTGCGCATCAGCACCGCCGCGAACCCGTTCAGGGGTCGCCACTGCGCGGCCTCGGCAACGAACCAGTCCGGCTCCCGCCCGGTGAGCCGCAAGCGCGCCACCCGCGCCCCCACCCGGCCGTCGCGCCAGACCAGATCGCCCGCCGCGCAGGCCCACAATGCATGGCCACGACGATCCGCCTCCACCATCATGGCGAAGGTGGAGTCCTTATAGATCTTGAAGCCCGCCAGCGGATCGGCAATGAACAGGAGCGCCATGGATGGGCATGATACGGGAGCGGACGCGACAATCCAATGCGCCCTCCAAGCCTGGCCAGGCCCCCACTGCCGAGCCGAAGGCAAGCATGGTTGCCGCCAAGCGCGACGCCGTCGACTTCTGTTCGCCATGGGCTGGAAAGGCTACGCCCCCATCCACGCTTCCGACAACGCCTCGGCCTGCTTGAGCACCAACTCGATGGCGCGCGCCTCCAGGTCGGGCGGGTACTTGTGCCGTTTCAGGATGAGCTTGATTTGAGCGCGCATCTTGGCGCGCACGGTCTCACGCACCGACCAGTCCACGGACAGGTTCTTGCGCAGGTAGTCGGTGAGCTGACGGGCGATTTCCTTGAGAGTGGCGTCACCCAGTAGCCGCACCGAGGCTTCGTTGGTCTCCAGGGCATCGTAGAAGGCCAGTTCCTCCGGCGTAAGCCCCAGACTTTCCCCCCGCCTGGCCGCCTCGTTGAACGATTTGGCCATGGCGATGAGCTCCTCGATGACCTGGGCGGTCTCGATGGCCCGGTTGCGGTAGCGGGTCAGCGAGGCTTGCAGCAGCTCGGAGAACTTCGCGCTTTGCACCACGTTGGTGGCGAAGCGGCTCTTGATGTCGTCCTTGAGCAGGCGCTCCAGCAGTTCCACCGCCAGGTTGCGGTGTTCCATGTGCTTCACGTCGTCCAGGAACTCGTCGGTGAGGATGCCGATGTTGGGCTTGTTGAGGCCCGCCGTGGCGAAGATGCCGATGACCTCGTCGGAGACCAGCGCCCCGGAGATGATTTGCCGCAGGGCGTGTTCCTTGGCCTCGTCGGAGAGCTTCTTGTCCTGGGTGCCGTGCTTGGTCAGGGCCGACTTGACGGCCTGGAAGAAGGCGAGCTCATCCCGGAACTCCAGGGCTTCATCCAGGGTGCAGCAGAGGGCGAAGGCCTTGCTGGCGGCCAGCACCTGGTCGGCGAAGCGCTTCTTGCCGTCGTCCTGGCCGAGGATGTGGTTGCAGGCCGCTGCCAGCAGGGCCAGCGCTTTGGTGCGGAACGGGGCATAGTCGAAGCCGTGCAGCATGGCGCGCAGGATGCCGCGTGACCTTGGCTTTACGCATCGCCTCGACAAACGCCGCCACATCGTAGCCTTTGTCTGCCCCCAGGGTGGCGCCGG
>CAZOZD010000177.1:0-4852 GCA_964584195.1 uncultured Burkholderiales bacterium | reverse complement strand
CTGTTGGCCAGGATCATCAGCTCCGACACCAGCTTGTCGATGGGGTTGCCGCGCAGACGGGGCAGGATGCTCACCCGCTCCTGGCCAGCCTCGCGCGTCAGTTTGAACAGGTAGTCGACGCGCTGCACAGTGTCCGCCTTTCCGCGTCCGGCCTCCAGCCGGCAAGCGAATGCAAAGAGCCATTCCAACTCACGCCGGAACGGGTAATCGGGTGCAGAGGGGTTGCCGATGCTGGCCGCGTTGAACAAGGGCTCCAGGCTTTCATGGCGCAGGTTGGCCTCGATCCGGATCGTGTCGGCCTGGGTGCTCATGGACTGGATGGTGAGGTCAGCGCCGACCTCGACATAGAGCGACAGGGCCGGGCATTCGCGTTGTTCGGCCAGGGTGTAGCGGTCGACCAGTTCCTCCGGCAGCATGGTGATCTTGTCGCCCGGCATGTACACCGTCGACAGGCGGCTCGCGGCGATGCGGTCGAGTTCGCTGTCCGGCGTGATGCCCAAGGCCGGCGCGGCGATGTGAATGCCCACTCGCACGCTGCCGTCGGGGCGGAAGATGACCGAGAACGCGTCGTCGATCTCGGTGGTCGATGCGTCATCGATCGAAAACGCCGGCGCATCGCCGGCCGGCAGGGTGGGCGGTGGCGGCGGCGCGTGCAGTCCGGCAAAGCCGGTGCCGCGGGGGAAGTGCTCGAACAGGAATGCCTTGAGGTGGAATTCGGCGCTGGACGGGATCGCGCCGCAACGATCGAACAGGCGCGCCGGGGTGAGCCCGGTGGCCGTGCATGCATCGATGAGCGCCTTGTATTCGAGGCCGTTCTTGTCCGGCTTGTGGGCGAGCTCGTACACCTTGTCGCGCCATGTTTCCGGCAGTTCGCCCTGTTGCAGCTGGCGGACCCACTCGGCGCGCAGCTCGGCCTCGCGCGCGCGCCGTTCCAGGCCAGCCTTGGCGGCGGCGAGCGCATCGGCGGGCGCGGCCTTGTAGCGTCCCTTGCCCTTCTTGTAGAAATGGATGGGCGAGCCATGCAGTGCGAGCAGGATGGCGCCAGCCTCGGTCGCGGCCGGGGGGCGGCCGTGATATTCCGCCGCCAGTTCCTGGAAGCCGAATTCGTCCGTGCCCGCCACCTCCCACAGGAAGTCGGCATCGATCTCTCCCGCCTGCCTGCGCGCATCCTCCATGGCCGTACCCGGCTCGGGCGCGGCGAAACGCAGCAGCACATGCGTCGCCTTGATCTTGGCGCGCTTGCCGAACTGCGATTCGATCTGCAATGAGCTGTCATTGTCGGCCAGGACGGTGCCGGCCTTGATGTCGCCATCCTCTTCGTAATACACGTACATGGAGGGGGTGTGCTTTCGTGAGAATGGCGTTCAGAACGCCAGGATGTCCGGGATGTACTCGGCGAAACGGGTGAAACCATGGTCGCCGCCTTCCAGGACCACCTGGCGCGCGCCCTGGAAAAACGCCACCGCCTCGCGGTAGTCGAGCACCGCGTCGCCGGTCTCGACCAGGAGCAGATGGCGATCCGGCCGGCTCGGCCGGGCCACCCGCAGCGCCGCCAGCTCGGCCAGGTGTTCGGCGGTGAACGGATATTCCGCGCCGCTGTGCCAGTTTTTCTGCATGCGACCAACCTCGCCGGCGAGTTTTTCATCGCATGCGACGCACGGATTGATGTGCACGACCTTGAGATCGTGCCGTTCCGCGAGCCAGGTGGCGTAATAGCCCCCCAGCGAGCTGCCGATCACCTTCGGCGTGCCGCGTGAAGCCCGGATCAATTCTTCCAGCCGGGCGATGGCCGCGGCGGGCCGGTCGGGCAGCGCCGGACAGGCCCAGGACTCGGCCAGGCCACGCGCGGCGAGCCATTCGCCCAGTTCGCGGGCCTTGCCCGATTGTGGCGAGCTGTTGAAGCCGTGGATGTAGATCAGCATGGCAGGTCGGGAAAAGGAATGGACTGCATTCTAGCAGCCTGCCCCAGGTAAGCAGGGGCAGGGACAATGTGTCACGCGTTACCGCCGTCCACTCAGTCGCCGAGCAGCCGACGGCGGGCCTCGCGGTATTTTTCCGCGGTGCGGGCGATCACTTCGGCGGGCAATTCGGGGGCCGGCGGCCGCTTGTTCCAGCCCGAGGCGGTGAGCCAGTCGCGCACGTACTGCTTGTCGAAGCTGGGCGGGTTTTCGCCGGTGCGGTACTGGTCCGCCGGCCAGAATCGCGATGAATCCGGGGTGAGCACCTCGTCGATGAGCACCAACCCGCCCGCCGCGTCGAGCCCGAATTCGAACTTGGTATCGGCGATGAGGATGCCGCGCGCGGCGGCGTATTCAGCGGCTTCGCTGTACAGGCGGAGGGCGGCGTCGCGTACCCGCGCGGCAAGCTCCGCTCCGAGCAGTCCTTCGCAGCGGGCGTAGTCGATGTTTTCGTCGTGTTCGCCCACCGCCGCCTTGGTCGACGGGGTGAACAGCGGCTGGGGCAGGCGTTCGGCCTGGTCGAGGCCGGCCGGCAGTGGAATGCCGCACACCGCGCCGGTCTTCTGGTAATCACTCCAGCCCGAGCCGACCAGGTAACCGCGCACGATGGCCTCCACCGGCAGGGCCTTGAGCCGCCGCACCACGACGGCGCGGCCAGCGACCTGGTCACGTTCATCGACCGCCACAACATCTTCCGGGGCGTCGCCGGTGAGCTGGTTGGGCAGGATGTGGCCGAGCTTGCCGAACCAGAAGTTCGATACCGCGGTAAGCACCTCGCCCTTGCCCGGAATGGGTGTGGGCAACACCACGTCAAAGGCGGACAGGCGGTCGGTGGTGACGATGAGCATGCGCTGGTCATCGATGGCATAGATGTCGCGCACCTTGCCCTTGTGGATCAGGGGCAGGGAACGCAGGCTGGATTCGTAGAGTGTGTCTGGCATGGCGGGGTCCGGAAATGAACACAGGCGGCCTGGGGAATGCCCCAAACCGCCTGTGGATGCAGCGACTGGTTCAGTGTCGGCGCTGAGGTCAGTTGACCTTGGCGTCGAGCTCGCCCTTGGCGTAGCGCTGGTGCATCTCGTCGAGGTTGAAGATCTTGCCGATCTTGCTGGCCTGGCCGGCGGCACCGAATGCCTCGTAGCGCGCGGCACAGATGGCGGACATGCCCTTCTTGGCTTCCTTGTAGTACTTGCGCGGGTCGAAGTTGGCACGGTTTTCGGCCAGGTGCTTGCGGATGGCGCCGGTGGAGGCCATGCGCAGGTCGGTGTCGATGTTCACCTTGCGCACGCCGTTCTTGATGCCTTCGACGATCTCTTCGACGGGCACGCCGTAGGTCTGGCCCATGTCGCCGCCGTAGCTGTTGATGACGGCGAGCCAGTCTTCCGGCACCGAGGAGGAGCCGTGCATGACCAGGTGGACGCTGGGAATGCGCTCGTGGATTTCCTTGACGCGGTCGATGCGCAGCACCTTGCCGGTCGGCTTCTGGGTGAACTTGTAGGCGCCGTGGCTGGTGCCGATGGCGATGGCCAGGGCATCCACCTGGGTCTTCTTGACGAAATCGGCGGCCTCGTCCGGATCGGTCAGCAGCATGGAGTGATCCAGCTCGCCCTCGGCGCCGTGGCCGTCTTCCTCGCCCATCTTGCCGGTCTCCAGCGAACCCAGGCAGCCCAGCTCGCCCTCGACGGACACGCCGCAGGCATGCGCGAGCTCGACCACGTGGCGGGTGGTGTTGACGTTGTACTCATAGGTGGAGGGGGTCTTGCCGTCGGCCATCAGCGAGCCGTCCATCATCACCGAGCTGAAGCCGGACTGGATGGAGCGGAAGCATACGTCCGGGCTGGCACCGTGGTCCTGGTGCATGCAGATGGGGATCTGCGGGTACTGCTCGATGGCGGCCAGGATGAGGTGGCGCAGGAAGGGCTCGCCGGCATAGGAACGGGCACCGGCGGAGCCCTGCAGGATCACCGGGCTGTCGGTGGCGGCGGCGGCCTCCATGATGGCCTGGACCTGCTCCATGTTGTTGACGTTGAATGCGGGCAGGCCATAGCCGTGCTCGGCGGCATGGTCGAGAAGTTGACGCAGGGAAATCAGGGCCATCTTTTTTCTCCTTCGGATTCAGTGACAAAGTGACAGAGTGACAGAGTAACGAGAAACAAGTTGCGGCCCGGGTCGTAGCGAGGGGGCGTCACCTTGTCACTCGTCACGTTGTCACTCAGGATTTTTTGCGGTCGCCGACGCGCACGATCTTCATGGTGTTGGTGCCGCCGGAACGACCGATCGGCTCGCCGATGGTGAGCAGGATCAGGTCGCCGTTGCGGACCGCACCCCGACGGCGCAGTTCGTCCTCGGCCTCGGCCAGCAATTGCTCGCGATCGTCGCTCGATGGCTTGAAGTTGATCGGGTACACGCCGCGGAACAGGGAAACTTTTCTACGCGTCTGGGTTTCCGGTGTCAAGGCATAGATCGGCACGTTGGTGCTCATGCGCGAGGCCCACAGTGCAGTGGAGCCGGACTGGGTCATGGCGGCGATGGCCTTGATGTTGAGATGCAGCGCGGTGTATGCGGCGGACATGGCGATGGCCTCGTCGACGCGCAAAAAACCGTGGCTCAGCATCTTGCCGTCGAAGTAGGGCTCCATTTCCTTTTCGGCTTCCAGGCAGACCCGGTGCATGGCCTTGACCGCCTCGATCGGATACTGGCCTGCGGCGGTTTCCGCGGACAGCATCACCGCGTCGGTACCGTCCAGCACAGCGTTGGCGACGTCGGACACCTCGGCCCGGGTCGGGATCGGGCTGGCGATCATGGACTCCATCATCTGGGTGGCGGTGATGACGAGACGGTTACGCTCCAGGGCCATGCGGATCATGCGCTTTTGCAGGGCTGGTACGGCGGCG
>CAZOZD010000176.1:0-4865 GCA_964584195.1 uncultured Burkholderiales bacterium | reverse complement strand
CAGTGGGTTTGGGTCACGCTCGGGGCGTGGCCGGGTTTCAGGCGGTAACGGGTGCCGCAATAGGGGCAATGGGCCTCGCCGTGGGTTTCCAGCGGCAGGTATACGCGCGGGTGGGCGTCCCATAGCGACTGGCCGGGTGGCGGGCAGTAGAGCGGCAGATCGGCCGGGTCGACCTCGATTTCGGCCGGGGGGGTGGCGGGGTTCATCGACAATCTCCCTTCAGACCGGGCTGAGCCAGCTGGCGTGAGCCGCAGAGCGGCCCTGGACGCAATCGAAATACAGGGCCTGCAGGCGTTCGGTGAGGCGGCCGCGGCGACCGGCGCCGATGGCGCGGTTGTCGAGCTCACGGATCGGCGTGACCTCGGCGGCGGTGCCGGTGAAGAATGCCTCGTCGGCGGAGTAGACCTCGTCGCGGGTGATGCGCTTTTCGATCACCGGGATGCCGAGCTCGCCGGCGAGCTGGAGGATGGTGTCGCGGGTGATGCCTTCCAGGGCCGAGGTGAGGTCCGGGGTGTACAGTTTGCCGCGGCGGACGATGAATATGTTCTCGCCCGAGCCTTCCGCCACGAATCCGTCCACGTCGAGCAGCAGCGCCTCGTCGTAGCCGTCCTGTTCCGCTTCGCGGTGGGCGAGGATGGAGTTCATGTAATTGCCATTGGCCTTGGCCTTGCACATGGTGATGTTGACGTGATGGCGCGAGAAGGAAGAAGTCTTGACGCGGATGCCCTTTTCCAGTGCCTCTGGGCCGAGATAGGCGCCCCAGGGCCAGGCGGCGACGATCACGTGCACCGACAGGGTCTTGGCCGAGATGCCCATGGCCTCGGCGCCGTAGAAGGCCATCGGCCGCAGGTAGCCGGACTTGAGGCCGTTCGCGCGCACCACCTGTTTCTGCGCCTCGTTGAGTGTTTCGGCGTCGAACGGCAGCTTCATGCCGAGGATGTGGGCGGAGCGGAACAGGCGTTCGGTATGGGCCTGCAGGCGGAAAATGGCCGGGCCGGAGGGCGTTTCGTAGGCGCGCACGCCCTCGAACACGCCCATGCCGTAGTGCAGGGTATGGGTGAGCACATGGGTGGTGGCCTCGCGCCAGGGGACCATCTTGCCGTCGTACCAGATACTGCCGTCGCGGTCGGCCATGGACATAGGGTTACGCTCCAGATTGAAAGGCTGTGAAGCGAGCATTCTATCGAATTCCCGGGGGAATCCAGAAGTCCGTGGGGCGCCACGGTGCTGCCTCGTCTACGGGAATGGACCGTCGCGCCTTTCCTGATCCCGTTGCAATGATCCTGTCTCAATTGCCGGGTAAGCTGGACCGAAGATGCGCCCGCTCTGTCCCGTTCGGGCGTCCCCGGGGTGTCAGGAAGGTCCACATCCATGAAATCCGTCAAACAGAACCTGCAAAGACTTGCGGGCAAGCACTGCGACGAGGGCTGTCGTCCCGGTCTGGAGGGGATCCTGGAGGCGCGCGCCCTGGTGGCGCGCTATCGGCCGGTGGCCGAGCTCAGGGCGTGCAATGTGTATGCCCAGGTGGCACGGGTGAGCGCCGCGTCGGACCAGCCGATCCGCGACATGGCGCCCCTGTTCGCAGTGGCGCGACGGGTCGATCTCGCGCACAAGCTGGCAAAGCGTTATTTCGATTGCGTGCTGGGCGGATTTGCAGACTCGTCCTTCGGCGCGCCGGGGCAAGGCGGGCGGCTCATCCTGTCGCTGCCCGCGTCGGCCATCGAGGCGCTGGGCGCGGATCTGGCCGAAATCCTGGAAAAATCGGTCAGGAAATCCGGTCTGGCTGCGGGAGACCTGATCCTGCTCCATCCGGGGCTCAGCAGCGTCGATTCCGATGTCATGCTCAGGATCGTCCAGTTCACCCTGGCCGCGCGTGACCTGGGGGCCGGCTTCGCGCGTGCCGGCCTGGGTTGTGATCTGGCCGAGGAGGGCTTGTGGGCGGAGTGCCCGGCCGAACTCTGTGTGCTCGATGAAATGCATCTGGAAGACCTGGACGAGAGCAGTCCGGGCCTCGATCGCTTGCGTGAATTCCTGGATCGCCAGCGTGCACTGGGACGGAAGGTGCTGGCCCAGGGGGTCAATGGCCAGAATGCCCTCAATCTCGCCCGTGCGCTCGACATCGAGCTGGCCTGCGGTGATTTTGTCGGCAAGTTCAGCCGCCGCCCTTATGACATGCTTTCGGCGGCGTCATTCAAGAGCCTGCGCAAGCATTGCGACAGCCGGGAAGAGCGGACCGGGCGTTCCGACAGCCTGCTCGGCCGCCTGCTCCTGGCGCTGGCTCCGGTTACACCCAAGACGCACGTCGAGGATGTGTTTCACCTGTTCGAGCGCCAGCCGGATATCCGCGCCCTGGCGGTGGTCGAAGAGGGGCGGCCGCTGGGCATCATCTCCCGTTACGAGATGATCGACAACATGGCGCGGCCCTATCGGCACGAGTTGTTCGGGCGCAAGTCGTGCACCCGCTTCATGGACCCCGATCCGCTCCTCCTGGAGGTGAACATCGGCCTGGCCGAACTCATGGATCAGGTGGTGCAGGCGCATCCGCGCCACCTCATCAGTGGCTTCATCGTCACCGATGCCGGGCTGTATGTGGGCATGGGCTCGGTGCAGGACCTGATGCGCGAGATCACCGCCATGCAGATCGAGTCGGCGCGCTACGCCAACCCGCTCACCCAGTTGCCGGGCAACGTGCCGATCAATCAGCACATCGACAGCCTGTTGGCGAACGGCATCCGTTGCGCGGTGGCCTATTGCGATCTCGATTATTTCAAGCCGTTCAACGACGTGTATGGCTATGCCAGGGGCGACGAGATCATCCAGATCACCGCGCGGGTGCTCGCCGACTGCGTCGATCCGGAGATCGATTTCATCGGCCACGTCGGCGGCGACGATTTTGTCCTGGTGTTCCGCTCTCCCGACTGGGAGGCGCGTTGCCAGCGCGCCCTGGACCGTTTCGCCCAGGACGTGCTGCGCTTTTTCTCGCCCAACGACATCGAGCAGGGCGGCTATGTCACCACCAACCGCAAGGGCGAGATGGAGTTCCACGCCCTCACCAGCCTGTCCATTGGCGCCTTGGAGTGTGAACCCGGGCAGTATGCGAGTCATCTCGCGGTAGCCAGCGTCGCCGCCGAGGTGAAGAAGAAGGCCAAGGCCATCCAGGGCAACAGCCTGTACGTCAACCAGCGCCGGGTCTGAGAGGTGCTGTGGTAAGGCGTTTGGGATGAATCTAGGGCGCGTCCCGATCGCCAGGATTTCCTCTCAGCCCCTGAGCGGAATGCTCACCTGGGGAACCTTGTGGCACTGGGGCGATCCTTTGGAAGGGGTGGGATGGTACAAATGTAACATCTTGCCTGTATCTTCATCATCCGGATTGGAGTGGGCGCGGCAGGCGTCCTGGTTTGAACAGAGGGAGTGGATATCATCATGACGCAGGTCAATGGCCAGCCGCGCGACGGTCGTATCGGAACGGGGCCGCGTGTTCGGATCGATGGAGTCGGCGAGCGTGGTTTGAGTGAACACATGCGCGCCGAGGCGCGCCACAGGATCGCGCCGATCTATCTGCAAGCGCAGGGCAAGGGCAGTGGCACGGCGATGTTCCTGGCCATGAGCGAGTTGCAGCGCCTGTATCCAACGTTGAGCGAGGTCGAGCTGGAAACCCTGTTCGTCGGGGTGATGCGGGAGATCGAGCGCGCCGGCGATTCATCCGGCGCGCCCTGAGCCCCCCGGCCGGGAGGCAATGAAGCGCCGCGGGGCGCGGTCCGCGGGGCCAGTCAGCCGAGATCGACCGTCTCGCCTTCGACGCGGAACACCACCTGCTCGGCGATGTTGGTGAGGCGGTCGCCGCAGCGCTCCAGGTTGTGCGCAATCCAGAGCATGCGCGAGCCGTTCTGCACTTTTTCGGGTTGCTGGCGCATGGTGTGGAGCAGGGTTTCCACCAGTCGATGCAGGTCGGCGTCGAGCCGGTCGTCGCTGGCGGTCAGGCCGCGTGCCAGGGTCGAGTCGTTGTCGCGGTGGGCGCGCAGCACCTGGCTCAGCATCTGCTGGCAGATGCCGGCCATGGTCTGGATGTCGAGCAGACCGAGGTCTTCCAGCGAAGCGTCGTCCATCTCCAGGATGCATGCGGCGATGTCGCGGGCGTAGTCGCCCATGCGTTCCAGCTCGGAGGCGATGCGCATGTCGGCGACGATGTCGCGCAGGTCGTGCGCCACCGGCTGTTGCGAGGCGATGGCCACCATGCAGTCCTGTTCGATCATGCGCCGCTTTTCGTTGAGCACCACATCGTTGTCGATCAGGTTGAGGCATACCCCCTGATCGCGCTTGAACAGGCAGCGGATGGCGGCGTCGATGGCCTCGCGCACGTCGTCGAACAGGCTGGCGAGGCTGGCTTCGATCTGTTTTTTCTTGGATTCGAGGATGGTGTTGTGGCCGTGCATGGAGGTTCCTTGGCTAGGCGGATCGGGATTCGCGGCACGGGTCGACCGAAGGTGAGTACGGGCGGAACCGGGGCCGAAACGCGGATGATCGCGTATTGCATCCGATAAATGTGACACTTTGATGACACCCATGGGCTCCATGCGGATGGGACGATCAAAAACCCATGGGCACGCCAGGGTGGATTGGGGTGATTTCACTAGTTTGTAATGAATTCTGGTTAGCCTGACGTGGCATGAGACCCCTCATTGGAGAGGGTTCAAGGTTTCGAGATCGGCGGGCAAGGAGTGGATTACAGCATGCATGTGACAACCCGGTGCGATGCGGTGGGCGAGGTCAGCCTGATTCTGTCCGGTCGGCTTGACCTGCATGCCCATGTCGAGTTCACCGCTGCCTGGGAGTCGGCGCTGGAGCGGCCCGGACTGAACGGCATG
>CAZOZD010000175.1:0-4902 GCA_964584195.1 uncultured Burkholderiales bacterium | reverse complement strand
GGGTACCCATTCGGGCATAAAAGGGCAGGGTGGGGGCGCCGCCCGATCGGGCGGCGTTGGATGCAGGGCTCGCACGATGAAGCGGCGTTCGCCGCACCCCCATCCCAACCTTCCCCCAATGGGGGAAGGGGTGAAAAATCCTCAATGGATAATCCGGGTTCATCCAGCCGGATCATCTGGAACCACAGCCTTACAGGACAGAAGGATAGCCGCTTCATGCTGCTGATGATCGACAACTACGACTCGTTCACCTACAACCTGGTGCAGTACTTCGGCGAATTGGGCCAGGAGGTGAAGGTGGTGCGCAATGACGAGATCGACCTGGCCGCGGTGGCGGCCTTGCGCCCCGACCATATCGTGGTCTCGCCCGGGCCGTGCACGCCGAACGAGGCCGGCATCTCGGTGCCCTTGATTCGCGAATTCGCCGGCCGCATCCCCATCCTGGGGGTCTGCCTGGGCCACCAGAGCATCGGCCAGGCCTTCGGCGGCCGCATTGTCCATGCCCGCCAGCTCATGCACGGCAAGACCTCGCTGATCCAGCACAAGGACACCGGGGTGTTCCGTAATCTGCCCAACCCGTTCACCGCCACCCGTTACCATTCCCTGGTGATCGAGCGCGAGACGATCCCGGATTGCCTGGAGATCACGGCCTGGACCGGGGATGGCGAGATCATGGGCGTGCGCCACACCCAGCTCGCGGTGGAAGGCGTGCAGTTCCACCCCGAATCGGTGCTGACCGAACACGGCCACCAGTTGCTGAACAACTTTCTCACGGATCGCCGATGAACCCTTCTGCCCTGCTCAACAAACTGATCGCCAGCGAGGATCTCGCCCGCGCTGAAATGCTCGACCTGATGCGCAGCCTGATGACCGGCGGGCTTACCCCGGCGCAGATTGCCGGTTTTCTGGTCGCGCTGCGCATGAAGGGCGAGACGGTGACCGAGCTCGCCGCGGCGGCGCAGGTGATGCGCGAGCTGTCCACCCGGGTTGAACTCGCCGGGGTCGAGCCCCTGGTCGATACCTGCGGCACCGGCGGCGACGGCGCACACACCTTCAACATCTCCACGGCGGCGGCTTTCGTCGCGGCGGCGGCGGGGGTGAAGGTGGCCAAGCACGGCGGCCGCTCGGTGTCGTCCAAATGCGGCAGCGCCGATGTACTGGAGGCGCTCGGCGTCAACGTCAACCTGTCGCCGGACGAGGTCGCGCGGGCGGTGCGCGAGATCGGTGTAGGCTTCATGTTCGCGCCCAACCATCACAGCGCCATGAAGCACGCCGCGCCGGTGCGACGCGAACTGGGCGTGCGCACACTGTTCAACCTGCTCGGACCGATGACCAACCCGGCCGGCGCGCCCAACCAGGTGCTGGGCGTATTCCACCGCGACCTCACCCGGAAAATGGCTCAGGTGCTGCGCGAACTGGGCAGCCGGCATGTGCTGGTGGTGCATGCCGCCGATGGCCTGGACGAGCTTTCCCTCGCCGGGGTGAGCTTCGTCGCCGAACTGAAGGATGGCGAGATCCACGAATACGCGGTGCAGCCGCAGGATTACGGCTTGGTCCATTGCGACTCGGAACGACTCGCGGTGGCGGATCTGGAAGAGGCCAGGACCCGCTTCATGCGCGCGCTCGCCGACGAGGATTCGCCCGAACGCGACATCGTCGCATTCAATGCCGGCGCCGCCATCTATGTATCCGGCCTCGCCGCCAGCCTGGCCGAGGGTGTGCAGGCCGCCCGCCAGGCCATCGCGAGCGGCGGCGCCCGCGCCAGGCTCGCGGCGCTAGTCAGGTTCGGCTCACCCGCGGAACCCGCGTAGCGACTGCGATGAGGCCAGGCAAGCCCGACCGCGGGGTCGACTTCAAACCGGTGGCCGGACGAGGGGAATGACCCTGGCCTGCGGCGCGGGGGTCGGCGCGGGCGGGGAGTCGGGCGAGGGGGGCAGGATGAGGTTGACGTCCAGCAGGTGCGCGCCGAGCAGATAGACCCGGCCGGCGAGGCGGTTGTTGCCGGTATCGGTGAATTCGAATCCATACTGGCGGGCGATGCGCAGGCGCTGATCGGCATCACGCGCCAGACGCAGACGGAGCAGGGCGACACTGTCGTCGAGCAATTGCACGCCGGCCCGCTCGCAGGCACGGCGTGCCGTGCCGACGGCGATCTCGCGCTTTTGCAGGCCATCCCACCAGAACAGGCCAAGCAAGGCGAACCCGCCGAGCAGCCAGAGTTCCCAGCTCATGCGGGGGATTCGCTCCCCGCGGGCGGCACGGGTGGGCGCAGCAGGGCGCATACCGGCGCCGTGCGCCGTCCGCGCGCAACGGGGCTGGACGTTGCGGAGGGCGTACCGGCGAGCGGTCGCGGCGGTTCCCGTGCCGGCAGGCTGGGCAGGGGCGTGGCCGGCAGCTCGCGATGGATGAATCGTTCCACGGCCGCCAGCAGCTTTTCTTCCTCGGGCGAGACCAGTGCCACCGCCAGGCCGGAGGCGCCGGCGCGGCCGGTGCGGCCGATGCGGTGCACATAGTCTTCCGGCGAATAGGGCAATTCGAAGTTGAACACGCAGGGCAGCTCGGCGATGTCGATGCCACGCGCGGCGATGTCGGTGGCCACCAGAAGCTGGATTTCGCCCTTCTTGAAGCCATCCAGGGCCTGGATGCGATCCACCTGGGCCTTGTCGCCATGGATCACCGCCGCGCTCACCGCGCGCCGTTGCAGGCGCCGCCCGAGCTTGTCCGCGGCGATCTTGGTGCGCGTGAATACGATGGCCTGGCTGAGTTCCCGTGCCTGCATCACCCGCAGCAGGGCGTCGATCTTGTCGTCCTCGGCCACATTGTGGACCACCTGCTCCACCGTCTCGGCGGCTGTGTTGCGGCGTGCCACCTCGACCTTGAGCGGGTTGTTGAGGAAACTGTTGGCCAGGCGGGTGATCGGGTCGTCGAAAGTGGCGGAGAACAGCAGGGTCTGGCGCGTCTTGGGCAACAGGTCGAGGATGCGCTTGAGATCGGGCAGAAAGCCCATGTCCAGCATGCGGTCGGCCTCGTCGATGACCAGGAACTGGACCTGGCCGAGCAAGGTGGTCTTGCTGCCGGCGTGGTCGAGCAGGCGGCCGGGGGTGGCGACGAGGATCTCGACGCCTGCACGCAATGCGGCTTCCTGTTCCTGCATGCCGACCCCGCCGTACACGCAGGTACTGCGCAGGGGTAGATGATTGCAATAGGCGACGATGCTGTCATGAACCTGGATGGCGAGCTCGCGGGTGGGCGCCAGGACCAGGGCGCGTACCGGGTGACGCGCCGGCGAGGTGCTGGTGTTGGCATGCCGGCGGATCTGGTGGATGAGCGGCAGGGCGAATGCGGCGGTCTTGCCGGTGCCGGTCTGGGCCTGGGCGAGCAGGTCACGCCCGGACAGGACGAGAGGGATGGCCTCGCGCTGGATGGGGGTGGGCGTGCTGTAGCCCAGCTCGCGGATGGCGATGAGGATTTCCGGCGCCAGGGCCAGATCGTCAAAGGTGATGGCCGCTTCGAGGGCGGCGTGTTCGCTCATGGCTTGCGGTCTTTGGTCAGCATATCGTCCGCCATTCTAGCCCATCCTGCTGGTCGGCCACGCCGATCCACTCAGATTCACAGCCAAGCGCGCCGGCCAGGGCCGCACGCGCCAGTGCCGGGTCGTTGTTTTCTTCCGAGAGGTGCGCCGCCACCACATGTTGCAGACCGGCATGGGCGACACGGCCGAGCAGCCCGGCGGCCGCCTGATTGTCGAGATGCCCGTAACGCCCCAGGATGCGGGCCTTGAGCGTGGCCGGGTAGCGCCCCTGACGGAGCTGGTCGACATCATGATTGCACTCCAGGGCCAGTGCATGGCAGCCGCCAAGCATTTCGGCCATGTGCGCGGTGACATGGCCGGCATCGGTGAGCAGGCCCCAGTGCCGGGCGCCATCGCTGACCCGGAACTGCACCGGCTCGCGGGCGTCGTGCGGCACGGGGAAAGGCTGGAATTCGAGCTCACCGATGGCGAATGCGGCATGGCTGTCGATCATCCGCACCGCGCCGGGCAGTGCATCGACCGCCTCCAGCATGGCACGGCAGCCGTGGGTGAGCCAGACCGGGCAGCCATGGCGACGCGAGAATGCCTTGGCGCCCCGGCCATGATCGCTGTGCTCGTGGGTGAGCAGGATGGCGGCCAGGCTGTCGGCCTCGACCCCGAGACGGGCCAGGCGCGCCTCCGTTTCGCGCGCCGCGAAGCCGCAGTCGATCAGCACCCGGGTCTGGCCGGATTCGACCAGCCAGGCGTTGCCCTGGCTGCCGCTGCCGAGACAGGCGAAACGCATGCGCCGGCGTGGCCCCTTACTTGAGCTGTTCGTGCAACAGGCTGGCGATGCGGTTGCCGGTGGCGTCCTGGGCCGGTGCCCCGCTGTCGAGATAGATGGCGACCTCGCTCGACTCGCCCTTGCCGCTCACCCGGACACGGTAGCGTTCCTTGCGCGGGGCGTCGTCGCGCGACCAGAATGCGAGGCGGGACAGGATACCCTTCGACTTGGCTACATCGGCTTCCGGGTCGCTGTAGCGCACGTAATACACCCCGCCGGCACGATCGCGGTCCTCGACCACGAAACCGATCCGGTCGAGCGCGAGACCGACCCGCCGCCAGGCACGCTCGAACGACTCGGGCAGGACCAGGCCGGGCGCGCCATCTCCGGCGCGCGCCAGACTGGATTGCGGTGCGGCCGGGGACTGGGCGAGCAGGGTCTGGGCGCGTGCCGACTCGATGCCGAAGCGGACCATGATCCGGCGCAGCATTTCGGCCTCCAGTTCGGGATCGGCCGGGCGCGGCTGCCACACGGTGCGGCCGCGTCCCTGGTCACCACCGGCCTGGGTGCCCTCGAACACCTCGTACATGCCGCGGTGGCTGATGTA
>CAZOZD010000174.1:0-4934 GCA_964584195.1 uncultured Burkholderiales bacterium | reverse complement strand
GCAACGGACTTGCACCGCCTACTCCTTGCCGGTCTTTACCGGCGCACACCTAAATTCCGCAGTTAGAACGAGCGCTGCGCGCTCGTTCACCCTCACCCGCCGCTTCGCGTCGGCCTCTCCCGAAGGGAGAGGCCTAATTAAACCATCTCCCATTGGAAGCACCCATTCGGGTATCAAAGGGTAGGGTGAGGGTGCCAGGCCGGGCAAACCGCGCTCAGCCGGCGCGGAAGGCCTTCACCACCGCGTGCTGGCGGCGCGACACCGGCAAGCGTTCCGGCCAGTCGCGCAGCACGGCCTCCCAGTGGCTCTCCTCGCCCTGGCGGCGCAGTTCGAAGCCGGTGAGGTGATGGCGATTGACGAGACAGTTGCGATGGATGCGCAGCAGGGTGTCGGGGAACTCCTCCTCGATGCGGGCGAGCGCCTCGCTCAGCAGGTATTCCCGCTCGCGGGTGCGCAGGGTGACGTATTTCTGTTCGGCGCGTAAGTAAAGCACGTCTTCCAGCGGCACCAGCCAGACCCGACCGCGATCACTGACCGTGAAATGGCGGCGCGGCGCCAGCGGCCGCAAGGTGGCGTCGTCCTCGGCGCGCAACGGACGGGCGCGTTGCAGGGCCTGGGCGAGGCGCGGCAGGCGCACCGGCTTCAACAGGTAATCGAGCGCGCCCACCTCGAATGCCGCCACGGCGTGCTCGTCGTGCGCGGTGACAAAGATCACTGCCGGCGGGGCCGGGAAGCGGAGCAGGTGGCGGGCGACGGTGAGGCCGTCCATCTGCGGCATCTGGATGTCGAGCAGGACCACGTCGGCGGGCGTTTCGGCGAGCTGGCGCAGCGCATCCGGGCCATTGTCGGCCTCGCCCAGCAGCTGGTTGGGCAGGCCTGGGCGACAGTCGTCGAGCAGGAAGCGCAGGCGGGTGCGGGCCGGCGCCTCGTCGTCGACGATGAATACTGCAAGCGGGGCGCTCATGCCGGGGCACTCCCGCCCCGTTGCAGGGGCAGCTCGATGCGGACCACGAACTCTCCGGCCTCTTCCCCGGTGCTCATGCGCGCTTCCGCGTCGTAATGCAGGTCCAGCCGTTCGCGGATGTTGGAGAGCGCCATGCGGTTGCCGGGCCGGACCGGTGCCGCATGCGCGACCGGGTTGCTGAGGACGATGCCAAGCCGGTCATCGCGTTCATCCAGCTCGACCCGGATCACGCCGGCCGCCGGGTTGGATTCCACGCCGTGGTACACCGCGTTTTCCAGCAGCGGTTGCAGGATCAGCGGCGGCACCCGGGCATCGAGCGGCGCCGATTCGCACTGCCAGTCGATGGCGAGGCGCGGCCCAAGCCGGATCGATTCGATCTCGGCATAGGCGCGCGCCAGCTCCAGCTCCCGGGCAAGCGGCACCAGGGTGCGGCTGTCGGCCATCAGGGCGCGAAACAGTTCGGCCAGGTTTTCCAGAACGGCCTCGGCCCGGCGCGGGTCGGCGCGGATCAGGCCCAGCACGGTATTGAGGCTGTTGAACAGGAAATGCGGCCGGATGCGCGCCTGCAGGGCCATCAGGCGGGCCTCGGCGAGGGCCGGCGACAGCCTGCGCTGGCGCCAGTCGAAATAGATCAGCACCAGGCCGCCCACCAGGACGGCCACCAGGGCCGGACGGGCTCCGGTAGCAGCGAAGGTCTCCGGCAGCAGGGCGTGCATCGCCGCCTGCCAGGCCAGCGCCACAGTCGCCGCGAGGAGGAGCGTCAGGGCCGCGCCCTGGCGGTAGGGCAGGCGCCTGAGGACCGGGGCGAGCAGAAACAGGAGCAGCAGGGTGGTGAGCAGGGCCGGCTCGTACAGGGTGGCTTGCTGGAGGATGCGATCGAAAAACGACGCCAAGCCGGAGGACTGGCTGAAGGTCACCGCCAGGTTGACCGCCTCAGCCAGCAGGGCCGCGCGCAACATCACGCCGAGGTTGCGGAAGTCGGGCAGGGACGGGGCGGCGGGTGTCATGGCGGATGATGGAGCGCGGGGCGTCAGGCGGATTCGGACAGCCGCTTCAGCTCGTACATCAGATCGAGCGCGGCGCGGGGCGTCAGCTGATCCGGGTCGATTCCGGCCAGACGCTCCAACGCCGGCGAAGGCGGGGGCGAGGGTGGCGTGGCGAACAGGTCGCCCTGGCCGGAGGCCAGAACCTGCTGGTTTTCCAGTTCGACGAGCTTGCGCCGGGCGGCATTGACCACGCTCGCCGGCACCCCGGCCAGACGCGCCACCTGGATGCCGTAGCTTTGCGAGGCGGGCCCTTCGGCGACACTGTGCAGGAAGGTCAGGCGCCCGCCGGACTCCACCGCGTCGAGGTGCACGTTGGCCACGCCGGGGATGTCCTGGGCGAGCTGGGTGAGCTCGAAATAATGGGTGGCGAACAGGGTGAGCGCGCCGATGCGCTCGGCCAGATGCCGCGCCACCGACCAGGCGATCGAGACCCCGTCGAAGGTGGAGGTGCCGCGCCCGATCTCGTCCATCAGCACCAGGCTGCTGGCGCTGGCGTGGTGCAGGATCTGCGCGGTCTCGGTCATCTCCACCATGAAGGTGGAGCGGCCGCCGGCGAGGTCGTCGGAAGAGCCCACCCGGGTGAATATCTGGTCGATGGGGCCGATCACCGCCCGCCGCGCCGGCACGAACAGGCCGCAGCATGCGAGCAGCGCGATGAGCGCGGTCTGGCGCATGTAGGTCGACTTGCCGCCCATGTTGGGACCGGTCACCACCAGCATGCGCCGGGCCGGGTCGAGCGCGAGGTCGTTGGCGATGAACGCATCCACCCGGGTCTCCACCACCGGATGGCGACCGGCCTCGATCTGGATGCCGGGCGTATCCGCATATTCCGGGGCCACGAAATCACGTTCGCGCGCCAGCATGGCCTGGGCCGCGAACAGATCGATCGCGGCCAGCGCGGTCGCCAGCCGCTGCAGGAGCGGCACATGCGCTGCCAGCGTGTCGAGCAGACGCTCGTAAAGCATGCGTTCGCGCGCCAGGGCGCGGTCCGCGGCGGACAGGAATGCATCCTCGAATGCCTTCAGCTCCGGAGTGAGGTAACGCTCGACGTTCTTCAGGGTCTGGCGCCGGTGGTAATCGGCCGGCACCCGCTCGGCCTGGGCGCGGCCGACTTCGATATAAAAGCCGCTCACCTTGTTGTATTCCACGCGCAGGCTGGCGATACCCGTGCGTTCCCGCTCGCGCGCCTCCATGGCGAGCAGGAATTCGCCGCAGTTGCCCTGCATGGCGCGCAACTCGTCCAGTTCGGCATCGAAGCCATCGGCGATCACGCCGCCATCGCGCAGGTTGACCGCCGGCTCGGCCCGGATCGCGCGCGCCAGCGCGTCGCCCGGCTCGCGCGGGAATGCGAGGGCCGCCAGCCAATCGGCGAGCTCGACTTCCAGCGGCGCAAGCCGTGCGCGCAGTGCAGGCAGGCGCAAAAGCGTATCGCGCAGGCCGGACAAATCGCGGGGCCGGGCACTGCGCAGGGCGATGCGGGTGGCGATGCGTTCGACATCGGCGCAGCCGTGCAAGTCCTCGCGCACGCCGGCGGCAAGATCGGAACGCTCCACCAGAGCGGTGATTGCCGCCAGCCGCCGGCGCAGCACCGCCCGGTCGCGCAGGGGCTGATTGAGCCAGGTCCGCAGGAGGCGGCTGCCCAGGCCGGTGATGCAACGGTCGAGCTCGGAAAACAGGCTCGGCGCCGGCTCGCCGCGCAGGGTTTCGTTGATCTCCAGGGTGCGTCGGGCGGCGGCATCGAGCCGTACCACCTCGCTGTCGCGCTCCAGGATCAGGCGCTCCACATGCGGCAGGACACGCCCCGGAGCACTGTCCGCGCCGGCCTCGCCCTGCTGGGTATGGCGGGCATAGTCGAGCAGCAGGCCGGCACTGGCGATGAGCGCCGGCGCGTCCTCGATGCCGAATGCATCCAGCGAACGCACGCCGAAATGCTCGCACAACAGCCGGCGCCCCCGTTCGGCATCGAACTGCCAGGCCGGCCGGCGGCCCAGCGCTGCCCGGGTTTCATTCAAGGCCGGATGCATGAAGTCTTCCGGCACCAGGATCTCGGAGGGTACGAGCCGGGCGAGCTCCGCCGCCAGATGATCGGCCGGCACCGCCTTCACCGCAAAGCGGCCGGACGACAGGGTCAGCCAGGCCAGCCCCAGCGCCAAGGCCTCGCCGCGCCGGCCCGGTGTCTGCACGATGGCCATCAGCGGCGCATCGGCGGTGCGTTCGAGCAGACCGTCATCGGTCAGCGTGCCCGGGGTGACGATGCGCACCACCTTGCGTTCCACCGGCCCCTTCGCCGTGCGCGGATCGCCGACCTGCTCGCAAATCGCCACCGACTCCCCCAGCCGCACCAGGCGGGCCAGATACTGCTCGGCGGCATGATAGGGCACCCCCGCCATTCGGATCGACTGCCCGGCCGACGTTCCCCGCGTGGTCAGGGTGATGTCCAAAAGCCGCGCCGCCCGCTCGGCATCGTCGTGAAAAAGCTCGTAGAAATCCCCCATGCGGTAGAACAGCAGGCGATCGGGATGCTCGGCCTTGATGCGCAGGTACTGCTGCATCATGGGGGTGTGCTGGGCGAGGTCGGTGGTCAAGGCGATTGTTTCGAGGGGGACGGGGACGATTTTACTTGTCTGACGAGCCATACGCTCAACCTGCCACCCCTGGCGGCCAAGAACTGATGCCTCCTCCAGCGCACTGTCAGAAAATACTTTTTTTCAGGCGGCGGTTTAAAACTGCCGCGCGGCTCCACAAGAAGAAATCCATCTTCAATTGCTCCGGGCGCTTGTCACTGAACCGCCCCGGGTTCTGTGGAGGCTAATTGAGGCTAATTGGTTTAAGTTAGGTTGCATCCACGGTGTTGCCGGCGAGTTGCCGATAGTAGTTTGCCTCAGCCTCGGCCGGAGGAACATAGCCGATCGATTCCAGTAGCC
>CAZOZD010000173.1:277-4980 GCA_964584195.1 uncultured Burkholderiales bacterium | reverse complement strand
GGCCAGCGACCCCACCCTGCTGTTCACCAATGCCGGCATGGTGCAGTTCAAGGACGCCTTTCTCGGCCGCGAGCAGCGCCCCTACGTGCGCGCGGTCTCCTCGCAGCGCTGCGTGCGCGCCGGCGGCAAGCACAACGACCTGGAAAACGTCGGCTACACCGCCCGCCACCACACCTTTTTCGAGATGCTGGGCAACTTCAGCTTCGGCGATTATTTCAAGCGCCAGGCCATCCAGTACGCCTGGGAGCTGATCACCGAGGTCTACGGCATTCCAAAGGAAAAACTCTGGACCACGGTCTACATCGATGACGACGAGGCCTACGCCATCTGGACCCAGGAGATCGGCGTACCCGCCGAGCGCTGCATCCGCATCGGCGACAAGGGTGGCCAGAAGCATCACAGCGACAACTTCTGGCAGATGGGCGACACCGGTCCATGCGGACCCTGCACCGAGATCTTCTACGATCACGGACCCGAGGTGTTCGGCGGCCCGCCGGGCAGCCCGGACGAGGACGGCGACCGTTACATCGAGATCTGGAACCTGGTGTTCATGCAGTACAACCGCGACGAGCAGGGTGTTCTGCATCCGCTGCCCAAGCCCTCGGTGGACACCGGCATGGGGCTGGAGCGCATCGCCGCGGTGCTGCAGGGCGTGCACAGCAATTACGAGATCGACCTGTTCCGGACCCTGATCGAGGCCGCCGCGCGGGAGACCGGTGCCGCCGACCGGACCAGCAATTCGCTCAAGGTGATCGCCGACCACATCCGCGCCTGCGCATTCCTCATCGTCGATGGTGTCATTCCCGGCAACGAGGGGCGCGGCTACGTGCTGCGCCGCATCATCCGCCGCGCCATCCGGCATGGCTACAAGCTGGGTTGCAAGACACCGTTCTTCCACAGGCTGGTGCCGGATCTCGCCGGTGTGATGGGCGAAGCCTATCCCGAACTGGTTTCCGGCCGCGACAACGTCGCCGCCATACTCAGGCAGGAAGAAGAGCGTTTCGCCGAGACCCTGGAGCACGGCATGGCGGTGCTGGAAACGGCGATGGCCTCGGAAGACCGCATGCTCGACGGCGACACGGTGTTCAAACTCTACGACACCTTCGGCTTCCCGCTCGACCTCACCGCCGACATTGCCCGCGAGCGCAACATCACCGTCGATTTCGCCGGCTTCGAGGCCGCCATGCAGATGCAGCGCGAGCGCGCCCGCGCCGCAAGCCGCTTCAGTGTCGGCAAGGGCCTCGAATTCAGCGGCGACAAGACCGCGTTCGAGGGCTACGACCGGCTCGAAAGCGAGGCCCGCATCATCGCCCTGTACAAGGAAGGCAGCCAGGTCAGCGAGATCCAGGCCGGCGACGAGGCGGTCATCGTCCTCGACCGCACCCCCTTCTACGCCGAATCGGGCGGCCAGTGCGGTGACATCGGCGAGCTGGCCAGCGACCACGGCGTATTCCAGGTACAGGACACGCAAAAGATCCAGGCCGAGGTATTCGGCCACCGCGGCGTGCTCGGCACCGGCCGGCTCGCGCTCGGCGACGGCGTCATCGCCCGCGTCGATGCCGAAGCCCGCGCCCGCGCCGCCTACAACCATTCCGCCACCCATCTGCTCCATGCCGCCCTGCGCACCGTGCTGGGCAAGCATGTCACCCAGAAGGGATCGCTGGTCACCCCCGAACGCACCCGGTTCGACTTTTCCCACCCCCAACCGGTGAGCCCCGAAGAGATTGCCCGCATCGAGGATCTGGTCAATGCCGAGATCCGCCGCAACCACAAGGTCGACACCCGCCTGATGAAGCATGAGGACGCCATCCGCGCTGGCGCGATGGCCCTGTTCGGCGAGAAATACGGCGACGAGGTACGCGTGGTGGGCATGGGCGAGTTTTCCACCGAGCTGTGCGGCGGCACCCATGTCCAGCGCACCGGCGACATCGGCCTGTTCAGGATCATCTCCGAGGCCGGGGTCGCGGCCGGCGTGCGCCGCATCGAGGCGGTCACCGGCCCCGGCGCACTGACACACGTGCGCAGCCAGGAGGCGACCCTGAAGGATGTCGCCGCCTTGCTCAAGGCCCAGCCGGACGAGGTCGGCGCCAAGCTGGCGCAGATCCAGGAGCAGGTGCGGCAACTGGAAAAGGAGCTGGCACGCTACAAGTCCAGGCTGGCCTCCAGCCAGGGCGAGGATCTGGCCGAACAGGCGGTAGAGGTCGCGGGTGCCCGGGTACTCGCCGCACGCATCGAAGCGGCGGACGCCAAGACCCTGCGCGAGCTCGCGGACAAGCTGCGCGACCGGCTCCAGTCCTGCGCCCTGGTGCTGGGCAGCTCAATCGACGGCAAGGTGACCCTGATCGCGGCCGTGACCCCGGATCTGACCGCCCGGGTCAAGGCCGGCGAACTGGTCAATTTCGTCGCCCAGCAGGTGGGTGGCAAGGGGGGTGGCCGGCCGGACATGGCCCAGGCCGGCGGCAGCCAGCCCGAACGGCTCGATCCCGCCCTGGCCGGCGTCGCCGGCTGGGTGAAGGAACGCCTGTCCGGCTGAGGCAGAACCACCAATCAAAACCCAGGGAGAGGCCCGTGTTCGATTTCCTGAAACGCAAGCGCGACAGCGACGACCCGCTCACTTCGATCAAGACGGTCAGCCGCTGGTTGCAGGAACTGCCCACCGGCGACATCTATTCGGCCCAGGAAGAGGTGGTACGCGAACTGGTGCGCTTCAACCGCGGCGAGGGGCCGCACAGCAAGGAACGCCTGCAGGTGCTAATGGCACTGGACAAGAAAAGCCGCGACATGCATGCATCGCTGTGTGCCCAGTACCTGCGCAACCCGCGCATGTCGAAGATGATCGAGACCAAGCTGTGGACCAACATCCACGCATTCCACAGGGAAGTCACCCGCGGCTACCACGCATTCATCATGGATTTCGTCGCCAATCCGGGCGGCAACAAGCTGCAACCCCTCATCCCGAAGGTGGTGGCGCGGGCGATCCGCGGCTTCGCGCACATCATCAAATGGCGCCAGTTCCGCTACGAATCGATCGAGGAGAAGCTCTGGCTACGCCTGCACAACCTGTATCGCATCGCCGAATTCGACGGCTTCGGCGAGCAGCGCATGAAGCTGTACGACAACGACCGGCGCGAAACCAGCTGCGAGCAGGAATACGGCCAGGCCCTGCTGCTTTCCCTGCTGGCCGACGGCAGCCTCCTGCCCCGGCAACTCGAAATGATGGACCACTGGCTCGACAACTGGTCGGAGATGATCCATGTCGACCGCCAGTACCACCCCGAGCATCACACCTTCCAGATCGACACCCTCAAGGGCCACGGCCTGCGCCGGGTACGCAATCCGGACAACAACGACGCATTCCGATTCATCCCGACCCGGGAACTGCTGGTCTACCTGGACCGGATCAAGAAGCACCTCAAGGCCGGCGAGACCCCGGCCCAGCTCGGCCTGGGCGAGGATTTCCGCCTGCCCGAGGGCTATGTCCTGCTCGAACACGTCGAGTCGCAATGGGCGCCGAACAGTCAGCGTGAACGGCGGCGGGAAAAACGCGAGGAAACCATCGGCACCTGGCAGGTCATCCACGACCTGGCGGCCATCTGGGAGGCCGTCCAGCAGGACCATCTCATCGTCCAGGGCGGCACCCGCGCCACGCTGACTCCGGAAGAAATCCTCGACATCAAGCTGTACGGATTCGTCACCGACCGCACCCGGGTCGCACTCTCCCAGCACGCCAGCCCCAACCGCCGTCATGAGCAGTGGGAGCTGCTCGATTGCAGCGAGAGCGGCATCGGCTTCAACATCGGCCAGCGCGAATACGACTGGCTGCGGGTGGGCAAGCTGGTCGGCATGCGCCCCAACGAAGACACACCCTGGCGGGTAGGCGCGGTCCGGCGTATCGTGCGCGGCGCGGAAAGCGGCCGGGTGGTCGGCATCAGCCTGCTGCGCGGCGAGCTGCATGCGGTCAGCCTCGAACACGAACGCGGCGCCAGCGAGCTGCGCTATGCCGTCGAAGGCTATGTGGTCGACGAACTCGACAGCCCGGCGGGCGAAATCAGCAGTTGCCAGGCCATCCTGGTCAATGACGGTACAACGCCCGAATCCATGCTCCTGGAAGGGGCCAATTACGCCCACGGTCGCCACTACGTGATCCGCGCCGCCAAGGCCAGCACCCGCTATGTATCCCTCGACTCGGTACAGGACAAGGGCGACCTCTGGTTACGCTGCGGCTTCAAGGTAATTTCCGCCTGAAACCCGGCCCGGATCAGTCCGTCTCGACCGGCGCAGCGCAGCTTGCCTCCGGGCGCGCCGTCACCTCGGGAGGCATCGCCGCCAGCAAGCGCCGACGCATTTCCGGATCCTCGACCCGGCAATGCAGGAATACCTCGCCCTCTTCCGGTCGCGGCCCGTATTCCACCGCGCCGAGTCCCTTCTGGCGCAAACCGTCGCGCATGGCAAGCGCCTGCGCCTCGAACTGGAACACGCCCAGCGAATAGGCCTGCGCCATGGCGCCGCCACGGATGGGCAATACATCACGCACCCCGGCCGCGCGCAGCGACCGGCTGACCCGCTCGCGTTCCGCTGCCTCGTACACCGGCGGCCAGAACACCCACCAGCCCAAGGTCTGGGGCAGGATGAAGCGACAGGCATCGCCGGCCAGACCCACTCCCGTCAGGGTGGCGCGCAATGCATCGAAGCGGGATGGATCG
>CAZOZD010000173.1:0-261 GCA_964584195.1 uncultured Burkholderiales bacterium | reverse complement strand
CCCATGCACTGACCCGCCGCCATGTTCACCGGATCGGGTGCGGCCGGTGCCGACGGCGGTGCCGGCCGCACCCGGAGCTGGATCTTTTCCGCATTGAACTCCGGCGGCGTGCCCGGCCGGCCGGAGCGCACCACGCTGGCAAAACCGAGCCCCAGTACCAGCAGGTTGAGGATGGCCAGGCCGAACACTATCTTTCCGGCGCGTTCAGATCGTGCGCTACCCATCGCAAGCCTTCCAATACCAGATCTTCGAAGCGGAACA
>CAZOZD010000172.1:0-4992 GCA_964584195.1 uncultured Burkholderiales bacterium | reverse complement strand
CTGCCATACGGCTTCCCGCCGGGCGTGTTTCCTGGAAGTGTCAAAGTCGGGTCTGTGGGTACCACAAAAAATGCGCCCCTCTGGGGGGCGCATCAAAAACCGCCATTGCGGCGGTTAGGGAGGTGGGGCGTATTCTTGTTGAAGTGGCCACCCTGATCAAGCCCATGCGAATTCGCCTTCCCCATCTGATCCTGTCCGTTCTTCTTGCCCAAGCCACATCTGTTCTGGCTGAGACCCTGGCGGGCCGGGTTGTCGCCATCACCGATGGCGACACCCTGACCCTGCTGGTGGACCGGGAGCAGCGCAAGATCCGGCTCGCGGCCATCGATTCCCCGGAGCGGGTCCAGGCCTTCGGCGACCGGGCCAAGTCGAACCTGGGGCGGCTGGCCTTCAACCGCAACGCGGTGGCCGACTGCCACAAAACCGACCGCTATGGCCGACTCATCTGCAAAGTCCTGGTGGACGGCCAGGACGTGGGCCTCGCCCAGATCGCCCAGGGTTTCGCCTGGTGGTATCGGACGTACGCCAAGGAGCAGGCGCCGGAGGATCAGGCCGCCTACGAACAGGCCGAGACGATGGCGAAGCTCCGGCGACACGGGCTGTGGGCGGACACCCGGCCCATCCCGCCCTGGGAGTGGCGGCGGGAGCACTAGGGGGCCGTTGGAAACTAGGCATCCAGGTGGTCTGGTCTGCGGGAAATACCAGACGATCCCGGAACATGGGGAATTATGGAGAATTATGTGGTGACACCATAATTATGTGCCGACACCATAATTCCCAATAATCCACTGGTCTGTCAGCTACGAAGCCGGGTCAACCTGTTCACCCGCGCCATCAGTTCCGCCAGGTGCGCCTCCAGGGCTCCACCTTGCCGTGCGCCAGGGCCGCGGCGTCCGCGCCACGAGATCGAACAGCGAGGCGCGCACCAGGATGTTCTCATCGGCCTGCAGGCCTGCGGCCAGGAACTGCTCGCCAGTCACTTCCTCATCGCCTGAGCGCAGGAACAACTCGTATTCCAGCCTGTTCATGAGGATGTGGATTGCGTCTTCTTGGTTGACGTCCTGCTCAGCGGAAACCAGACGGATGGTTTGAAGCATGCTTTGATTTGAGTTCATCGTGATCTCCTGAATCAGCCCTTGCGCTTCTCTTCACTGTGCTTCAGGAACAGCGCCAAGAGCGCAAACAGAATGCCGACAGAACAGACGGCAATCATGAGGTACATCAGTTCATTGAACCACGACCAGTCCATACCCATCTCCACAAGTCGCCACCGTTCACGATCTACGCACGGCTCGCTTTTTCTCACAAAGCTCGGAGAGCTTACGCCCGAGGTCAGGAATCCGCCTGACGTACCCCAACCGCTCCGGGATCTCGGGCGGCGGGTCGCCCCCCCTGGAACGCCTCCAATCCGCCAAGATCAACGCCTTCATCTTCTTCACCTGGTCGCGGGCTGCCGCGAACCCTGGCGTCCGCCAGATCGTCTGGATGAGTTGCCGCAACTCGTCATCCCGCTTCGTGCGGATGGCACGGACTAGTCCATCCCGAAGCTCCTGCTCTCGCGTCTTAGTGTAACGCCACGTCCAGGCAGGCACTTTCGCGCCAGCGCGTGTCTGGCGGACAAGTTCATACCCGGTGAGGGTGATCCTGTCGGCCAGCGCATCATGCCACTTCTCTCGTTCCGCCTCGGGTGGGACGGTTCCATCCGTCCTCAGCAGCCACCATAACAGGTTCTCATGGCTTTCCTGGTGCAGCATGAGCATGCGGAATGAGGCCTTTCCAGACTTCCTTTTTCGCGACTGTTCGAGCCGGCTAAGCCCTACCTGATAGAGCGCATCCATCTTGCCTGCCAAGTAGCCCGCCTTGGCGGTCGGTATCTGCCCCTCCACGTACCAGTGGTGGCCAGTTCGCACAAGGTCACCCAGGCGCTGCATGAGCGCCGCCTTCTTGGTGATGACAAACCAGTCCAGCCAGACCTGGCTCATTGCTGGGCATGGTCATGCTGAGAAGGCGGAGGCGCTGCCTCCTGGGTGGCGTCATCGATGACCTTAGTGAGTCGTTTCAGGAGTTGCTCGAAATCTGTTTGTACATCCACCTTGAGTCCAGCCTTCTCGGCTCTCGAAAGCGACGACTGGTACTTATCCAGGGTGGCTTTATTCACGCTGACGCGCAACTGTGCTGTGGTGGAGTTTGAGGTAATCTTCGGCATGTCTTGATGATGGTTGATGTGATACACAATAATAATACATTCAGTGCGAATAAAATGCGCAACATATTAAGATTCCACGTAAACCTTGATCTCAGTCTGGCAGAGGACTAACATCCGTGGGTCACACACGGGCCTGCCAAGCCACCAGAACACCGGGGGCCTGCCAAGCCCCAGACATTAAGCGCCAGGGGTGGACGCCCCTAAACACCAGGTCGCCAACCTGATGAGCACGGTTTAGCTGCATGCCTCTAATAGGGCTGGTGCGGCTGAGCTGAGCGCTGGGGGTGCAACCCCCCCTTCGACTCAATCCCACGGCGTAAGCCTGGATTGGGCGACAACGAAACGGGCACTCCAGCAATGGATGTGTGCCTGTCGGCCATGAAAGGTGGTAACCAATCCACCCCAGGGGATGAGCCTAAAGGCGCATGACCTGGCCAGACATGTGGGCTGCTGAGGCCGCAGAAATGTGGCAGTGATCTGAGGAGAAATCTGGAGGATCAGGGACCAGGCGAAGGCCTGGCTCGCTGGATAGCTTAATCATGTAATTGCAACCCCTCGAGGGAGCATTCTGGAGTGAGTGATGCGGTGGAGTATCAGTAGGCGATGAAGGCTGGCATGTAGTACCGGAGGATTTTTGGAATCTTTGCCCCGGGAAACCTCGCAAGAGGGTAGGCGTATGCCAAGCATGACAACCAGAGCCGACCGCTAAGCTCACGAAGTAGTGGAAGCGGCCAATCCCGTAAGGGAGGCCAGCCGACTAAGTTGGGAACCGCTGAACCTCTATGAACTGGGTGGCACCAGTGAGAGGAAGCGGGGGAGATCAGGCAAGTAGGAGTCTTGCGAGTGCTGACTGATACGGTACAAGCAAGGTCCGGCGGCAAGCCGGGTACGAAAGTCTGGGCCGTGCGAAAAGGTGCTATGGGGCTTGGCCGCCCCGGTGTTCTGTAACTGTGTGACTAACGGCGAGTATGGAGAACTCGCAGACCTGGGTATGCGCTTGGCCGCGCATACCCTGCCCAGGGTGGCACCTGGGGACGTTTCCAACCGATTGCCACTTGGCAAGCGGCGGTCCGTTTGACAGACGGGATTATCAACATGACGGAGAGCCAGGGACCCATCGAACTGGTCATCGTGAATGCCTTACCCCACATGGGTTTTGGGGTGGCTCGCCAGCACAGATCTGGCGGAGAAGCTCGAAAGAGCCGGGCGAACCTCGTCTGTTCGCGAACAGCCCCGTCAGAGGGCAACGATATAGATTGGGCTTCGGCCCCGGCGCCCTGGCGCCTTGTTGATGTGCCTCCTGGCACCATGACTGGGGTTACCCAAGTCATGCCATCCAAACCCGGCGTCGCCTTGCGCGGCCCGGGTTTTCTATTTCCTGAACACAGATTTAAGCGTCGCACCTCGTCGGCATATCCCCGCGCCGGTCGGCGGCGCGGCCCTACGGGTGCCGGCCTTATGGCCGGCAGGACAGCATGCCGCCTCGATCCCGCCCTGCCCGGCGCTGCCGGGTTCCCGCCGCCCTCACGGCCGGCGGCAGGGCTGCCTTAGCTGTTTGCAACGGGCATCGAGGTTTAGCAAAGGCTCACTTTCCGGCCTTAGTGGGCTTGCCACCTCCATCACCTTGGCGAGCCGCCAAGGCATCCGTCAGTCGCGCTTGCTGCGCATCCAGAGCCTCTACTTGTCCCCGCAACTTCGCCACGTCCTCGCGCGCCTGTGACGCCTCCAGGCGGGCCGTGTCCCGCTCTCCCTCGATGCGGGTCAGCCGCTCCGATTGCCGATGGATCTCCTGGGCCGCCTGTTTGCGCTGCTCTTGGTGGGCCTGCTCGGCGGCCTGGGCCTGCGCCTTGATGGTGGCCAGCTCGCCGCGCACCTGGTCGAGCTCTGCACTGGCGTTCTCGGCAGCCTGTTTTTGCTCCCGGAGTGCCCTGTCAGTCGCTTTGGCCTCGGCTTTGAGCGTAGCGAGCTCACCACGCTGGCGCTCGATCTCAGCACGCAGCTCGCCAGCCTCCGCCTGGTGGCGCTGCCGTTCAGCATCAAGCGAAGCCGCGACCCTGGCCAACTCACCTGCGTGCTGTTCTGCTGCCGCCTGGGCAGCTTTCACAGCCGCAGCCAGGCGCTCGCGCACCTGGGCCAGCTCGACGGCCTGCGCCTGGTGCGCGGCCTGCACGTCGGCAAGACGCCTCTCCAGCTCGCCCCCCGCAGTCTCAGCACCGTCGAGCTTGGCTTCGAGGTCCTCGACGGTGGCGGCGGCATCGGCCAGCTCCCGCTCGGCTTGTTCGCGCTGCTCGCCGGCGGATCGCACTACCTCCGCAACCCGGCGCTCAGCCGCCTTCACCGCCTTGTCGTTCAACTCGACGGCCAGCGCCGCCAGCCGCTCGGTCAGGGCCTTCGTGACAGCTGACACCTCATCGGCGACCTCGACCGGCAGCTCCGCCACCGGCTCGGCCTGGGTGACGGACTGCCGCGCCAGGTGCTCGTCCCAGACCTGTTTCAGACGGTTCGGGTTTCCTCCGCCGACTTTCTGGCGCAGTGCAAAGCCAGTAACGTTGCGGCCGGCGGCCTGCAAGGCCTCGCCAGCGGCGATGATGTCTTCTGGGGCGAACTCGGCTGGGCGCATGGGGGCTCCTGAGGCTGGTCATCGACAGTCGAATTATAACACAAACTAACAAACATACTAACTTACAAACTAATTAATGCGGCCAGAATGGGCGTGGAAAATGGCAACCTACGTTCCACACCAAGGTCATCAACGCCACGGTGCGCGACGCCACCCACGTGCTGGA
>CAZOZD010000171.1:0-5031 GCA_964584195.1 uncultured Burkholderiales bacterium | reverse complement strand
GCCGGCGGCTGGGCCGCCAGGGCTTCGTCGAGTTCCTGCCGGCTGTCCGGCAGGCTCAGCCGATATTCCAGACTGTCGTTTTCCGAATTCCAGTCGTACAGGCCAGCATGGTGCCCGGCGATGAGATAGGCCAGTACGCGGCCCGCCGCCTGGAAACGGTCGCAGGCCAGGAGGGCGCCAGCGGTGGAGTGGGGTGCCCTGCCGGCTTCGCCCCGGATGTGGGCGTCCGCCTCGAAGCCGCTGGCCTGGCGGATATAGTCCTGGAAGCGGGGCCGGTATTTACCCAAGTCATGCCACAGCCCGGCCAACCGAGCCCAGTCCTCGCCGAAGGCACGGGCAAAGCAGGCAGCGGCCGCAGCCACGCCAGCCAGGTGATCGGCGAGATCATGTGGCTGGCGCCAGCTGCCGTCCGCATTCCGGGCTGCATGGGCGATGAGGTTACGGTTTTTGATCATGTCGGATCAACGAAAATTCTAGCGAATGATTCCATTCATCTGGCTCACCAGATGAGCCTCCAGATTGTTCTTCCCCTCTTGCATTCCATCCCCGAATCCAGGGTTTTTTGTAGGAAGTATGCCGAATCTCGCCGGGCTGTGAAATCCTCTGCCGGCGCAAGCGGGTGTCCCGGCATTGTCGGTCCTTTCGGCGAAGCCTACGTCTCGCAATTGCGCTTCGGGTGCTTGATGGAGTATGATCGCCGGCTTTTCATGGCCAATCCATCGAATGGCCGTTTTCCTTGCTCCACCGCGTCAAACGGGGGGCTGCATCCACAAGGAGCTTTAATGCGTCATTACGAAATCGTATTCATCGTCCATCCCGACCAGAGCGAGCAGGTGCCGGCCATGGTCGAGCGGTATCGCAACCTGATCACCGGCAACGGCGGCCAGATCCACCGTTTCGAGGACTGGGGCCGGCGCCAGCTTGCCTACACCATCCAGAAGGTGCACAAGGCGCATTACCTGCTCATGAACATCGAGTGCGACCAGGCCACCCTGGATGAGCTCGAGCATGGCTTCCGCTTCAATGACGCCATCCTGCGTCACCTCATCATCCAGCGCGACGAGGCCGTGACCGCCGCTTCGCCGATGATGAAGGAGGAAAAGGCGCGCAACCTGCTGGCACCGCAGACCGAGGCCGCCCCCGCCGAGGCGGCCGCGGCCTGAGCGGCCCGGGCGTCCGGTGAACGTCAACCGGGTCGAGCTCGCCGGCCGCGTTCTCGACCATGGCGGCCTGCGCCGCACCCCCGCCGGGCTGGCCCGGCTGGAGCTGCGCATCCGGCATGAGTCGAGTCAACGCGAGGCCGGTCAGGAACGCCCGGTGGCGTGCGAGGCGGAAGTGCTGTGCTTCGGCGAGGTGGCTGAACGGCTCGCCCGCCTGGTGCCCGGCTCCAGCCTCGGCCTCACCGGATTCCTCGACCGCCGTGGCGCGCGCGATCCGCGACCGGTCCTGCATGTAACCGAATTCGAATTGATCCAGGAGTAATCAAATGGCATTTACCCGCCGCAAACCCACCGACCGCCGCGGCAAGCAAGGCGGCGCGCTGTTCCGTCGCAAGAAGTTCTGCCGTTTCACGGTCGAGAACGTGAAGGAGATCGACTACAAGGATCTCGACACGCTCAAGGACTTCGTCACCGAGCAGGGCAAGATCATCCCCGCCCGCATCACCGGCACCAAGGCGCATTACCAGCGTCAGCTGGCGACCGCCATCAAGCGCGCCCGTTTCCTGGCCTTGATGCCGTACACCGATCTGCACGAATAAGAGAGGGCCGACATGGAAATCATTCTGATGGACAAGGTAGTCAACCTGGGCAACCTGGGAGACGTGGTCAAGGTCAAGGATGGCTATGCCCGCAACTACCTGATTCCGCAAAAGTTGGCCAAGCGCGCCAACAAGGCCAACCTGGAAGAGTTCGCGCAGAAGAAGGCCGAGCTCGAACGCGTGGCCGCCGAGAAGCTCGCCGCAGCCCAGGCGCGCGCCGAGAAGCTGGTCGATTACGTGCTCACCGTGGCGCAGAAGGCTGGCGTGGACGGCCGCCTGTTCGGCTCGGTCGGCAACATTGACATCGCAGAGGCCCTCAAGGCCAACGGTTTCGACGTCAACAAGGCCGAGGTGCGCATGCCCGAGGGGCCGATCAAGATGATCGGCGAATTCGAGGTGACCCTGGCCCTGCATACCGATGTCACCGTCACCATCAAGGTGAACGTGGTTCCCGAGCAGTAAACCCGCCCGGATCCGCACGCACAAGGGCCGCTTCACGCGGCCCTTGTCGCTGGTGCCCCGGCAAGTACAATCCCTAGCTCCTAGCCCCTAGCCCATGCCCGCCATGCACGATCCCGATCTGGACAGCATCAAGCTTCCGCCCCATTCGGTGGAGGCGGAACAGTCCGTGCTGGGGGGGCTAATGCTGGAGAACTCCGCCTGGGATCGGGTCGCGGACCTGATCAACGAGCGGGATTTCTACCGTGCCGATCATCGCGCCATCTGGCGTCAGGTCAACGCGCTCATCAACGAGAACAAGCCGGCCGACGTGATCACCGTGGCCGAGGCGCTGGAGTCGCACAACCAGCTCGACGCGGTGGGAGGCTTGGCCTATCTGTCGACCCTGGCGCAGAACACGCCGTCCGCCGCCAACATCCGCCGCTATGCGGAGATCGTGCGCGAGCGGGCCGTGCTGCGTTACCTGGCCGAGGTGGGCACGGAGATCGCCGAGTCGGCCTACAACCCGGCCGGCCGTTCGGCCGGCGAGATCCTCGATGTCGCCGAGGCCAAGGTGTTCGAGATCAAGGAGGCAGGCGCCAAGAGCAGCCAGGGCTTCCAGAGCATCCAGCCGCTTCTGGTGCAGGTGGTCAACCGCATCGACGAGCTGTACAGCCGCGACAATCCGAGCGAGGTGACCGGCGTGCCGACCGGCTTCGCCGACCTCGACTCCAAGACCTCCGGCCTGCAACCCGGCGACCTCATCATCGTCGCCGGCCGGCCCAGCATGGGCAAAACCGCCTTCTCCCTCAACATCGCCGAGAACGTGGCGCTCGACTCCAGCCTGCCGGTGGCGGTGTTCAGCATGGAAATGGGCGCGGCGCAGCTGGTGATGCGCATGCTCGGTTCGGTGGGCAAGCTCGACCAGCACAAGTTGCGCACCGGCAAGATCGCCGAGGAGGACTGGCACAAGCTCACCAACGCGCTCGGCCGGCTCAACGAGGTGCCGCTGTTCATCGACGAGTCGCCCGGACTCACCGCCATGGAGGTGCGCGCCCGCGCCCGCCGCCTGGCGCGACAGAACGACGGCAAGCTCGGCCTGATCGTGATCGACTACCTGCAGCTGATGTCCGGTGGCGGTAGTGGCGAGAACCGCGCCACCGAGATTTCCGAGATCTCGCGCTCGCTCAAGAGTCTGGCCAAGGAACTGCATGTGCCGGTGATCGCCCTGTCGCAGCTCAACCGCTCCCTGGAGCAACGGCCCAACAAGCGGCCGGTGATGTCGGACCTGAGAGAATCCGGCGCCATCGAACAGGACGCGGACGTCATCCTGTTCATCTACCGCGACGAGGTATACAACCCCGACAGCCCGGACAAGGGCAGCGCCGAAATCATCATCGGCAAGCAGCGTAACGGCCCCATCGGCACGGTGCGCCTGACCTTCCTCGGCGAATACACCCGCTTCGAGGACTTCGCCACCGGCATGGGGCATCCGTGAGCCGTCCACTCGTCGCCCGCATCGATCGCGCCGCGCTCGCCCACAACCTGATGCGGGCGCGGCATTTCGCCGGTTTGGCGCGGGTGCTGGCGGTGGTCAAGGCCAATGCATACGGCCACGGACTCCTCCTCGCCGCGAGCGGCCTGCGCGCCGCCGACGGCTTCGCGGTGATGGGACTGGAAGAGGCGATTCCGCTGCGCGCGGCCGGCTACACCCATCCCATCGTCCTTCTTGAAGGCTTCTTCCACGCCGACGAACTGCCCGAGATCGCCCGCCGCCGCCTGCAACCGGTGATCCACCGCGAGGACATGGTCGATGCCCTGGCGCGCGCCCGCCTCGACCACCGCATCGACGTGTTCGTCAAGGTTGACACCGGCATGCACCGGCTCGGCCTGCCGCCCGCCCGGCTGCGCGACGTGGTGTTCCGCCTGCGCGCCCTGCCCCAGGTGGGCGCCATCACCCTGATGACCCATTTTGCCCGCGCCGACGAAGCCGAACTCGACCTCACCGCGCCACTGACCTGCTTCCAGCGTGCCCGTGGCGGCCTCGACCTGCCCGTGAGCCTGGCCAATTCGGCGGCCCTGATGCGCTTTCCGGAAAGCCTGGGCGACTGGGTGCGGCCGGGCATCCTGCTTTATGGCGCCTCCCCGTTCGCCGAACGCACCGGCGCTGAACTCGGCCTGCTGCCGGTGATGCACCTGGAATCGGCCCTGATCGCAGTGCAATCGGTGCGCAAGGGCGAGGGCGTCGGCTATGGCGCCGCATTCGTGGCCTCCCGCGACATGCGTGTGGGCATCGTCGCCTGCGGCTATGCCGACGGCTACCCCCGCCACGCCGGCACCGGCACACCGATCCGCGTGGCCGGACACCTGACCCGCACCCTCGGCCGGGTGTCGATGGACATGCTGCATTGCGACCTCACCGACATTCCCCAGGCCCACGTCGGCAGCCCGGTCACCCTGTGGGGACCCGACCTGCCGGCCGAAACCGTCGCTGCATCCGCCGGCACCATCGCCTATGAACTGTTCACCGGCCTCACCGCGCGGGTGGCGATGGAAGCCGTGGAGTAGCCCCGGGATACCGTCCCAACAGGTCAGCAAAGGAAACCCTGATCAAATCTCCTCGCCCCGGCTTGCGGGGGAGACCGAAGTTCGACACTTTCGGTCCAATTTTTCCAGAATTTTCGCGACAAACCTTTTTTAAACAATGATTTAGTAGATCGGCCGATTTTTGGCTGTAGTGACACGATTTGTCGCCTCGCGCCTTGAAATAGCCCGGAATGGAGGGTGTAAGAATTTTTGTGTAAACGGTCCCCGGGCAGGAAACTGCCGCATTG
>CAZOZD010000170.1:4768-5046 GCA_964584195.1 uncultured Burkholderiales bacterium | reverse complement strand
CCGAGAATTCGGCGACCACCGATTTGGCGAGTTCGTCCAGCCGGACCGGCACGAAGCGGGGCTCTCCCCGCTCGACTTCGGGTTCGAGCCGGGCCAGGCGAAGCAATTGCTCAATCAGGCGGCTGGCGCGCTCGACGCCATCGAGCAGGCTGGCAAGGGCGGTGGCGCGTTCTTCGGCATGGGAGGCACGCTGGGCGAGCTGGGCCTGCAGGCGGACCGCGGCGAGTGGCGTGCGCAACTCGTGCGCGGCGTCGGCGATGAACTGACGCTGGTTGTCG
>CAZOZD010000170.1:0-4758 GCA_964584195.1 uncultured Burkholderiales bacterium | reverse complement strand
AGCGCGGAATCGAGGCGCGCGAGCAATGCATTCAAGGTGTCGACCAGGGGCCTCAGCTCGTCCGGAAGGTGCGTGGTTTCCAGCGCGTGCAGCCGGGGCGCGTCGCGGCGGGCGATTTCAGCGCGCACATGATCGAGCGGGGCCAGCGCCCTGCCCACCGCCAGCCAGATCAGGCCGCCGAGCAGGGTGATCAGGAGGGCCAATGGCAATAGCATCCAGAGTGCAATCTCGCGGAACATGACGTAACGGTTGGCGCGCGTATTGGCCACCTGGATGGTCAGTCCCCCCTTGCGCAGGGTGTGCACATGCCATAGATCTCCATCCCAGCGCAGGCGGCTGGCGCCGTCCGCCTGGGCCGGCAGGTCCAGGTTCGGGTTCGAGGTGTACACCAGTTGTCCTTTTTCATCCCAGATCTGGCTGACGAACTGGCCGGCATCGGGCTCTTCCCGGCCGCTTTCCGAGACTGTGCCGTGACGCAGGACGGAATAGGCGATCTGTTCGAGGTTGAAATCGCGCACCCGGTTGAATCCGTCCCAGGCCAGGCTGTAGGTGATCAGGCTGACCAGCAGTCCGGTCAGCAGCAGGGCGCCGATCTGCCAGACCAGGAGCTGGCGCCGGATCGAGTTCATTGTGGAGCCACCAGTTTGTAGCCGACGCCGCGCACGTTGCGGATCCAGTCTGCGCCGAGCTTGCGGCGCAGCTTGTGGAGATGGACCTCGACCGCGTTGCTGGCGATTTCTTCGTGCCAGCCGTGCAGCCGCTCCTCCAGCTGCTCGCGCGAGAGCACCGCGCCCGGCGTATCCATGAGGCATTCGAGGAGGGTGTACTCGCGCGACGACAGGGCGATGCACTGGCCGTCCAGACGAACCTCGCGCGCGACCGGGTCGAGCACCAGGCCGGCCACCCGCATCTCGGGTCGGGCCCGGCCGGCGCGCCGGCGGAGCAGGGCACGCACCCGGGCGAGCAGTTCATCGAGATCAAACGGTTTGATCAGGTAGTCGTCGGCGCCCAGGTCGAGACCGGCGATCCGGTCGGCGACGGCATCGCGTGCCGTCACGATCAGTACGGGGAGCGGGTTGTCTCTGGCGCGCAGCTCACGCAGCACATCCAGGCCGTCCTGGCCGGGCAGGCCGAGGTCGAGCAGGAGCAAGGCGTAATCGCCGGTTTCCAGGGCCAGGCTGGCGGCCTTGCCGTCGCGTACCCAGTCAACCGCATGTCCGGCCAGGCGCAGGCCTTGTTGCATGCCTGCGCCCACCATGGGGTCGTCCTCGGCCAGCAGAAGTTTCATCGCGAGCTATGGGTGTCGTGTTCGTGGCCAGCTTGGTGCAGGTCGGCGCGTTTGGCAAGCCAGCGTGAAAAAGGCCGGACAATCGCTTGTCCGGCCTCGCTTGCGGGATGCCCTGTCCCGGCTTATTTCTTCATCGGAGCGGCAGGCGCAGCCGGAGTCGCCGGAGTGGCGGCAGGCGCGGCCTTCGTGTCCTCGCTCTTCTTCACGACGGTCTTCTTGTCCTCGGCCTTCTTCGCCGCGGCGGGGGTGGCGGGGGTGGCAGGGGTCGCGGCGGTGGCCGGGGCAGCCGGTTTTTCGCTGGCGTGGGCGGCGCCCAGGGTCAGCATGGAAGCGGCGGCGAACAGGGCGAACAGGGTACGGCTCATGGAAATCTCCTTGTGGGTTGAAACCGGTCGAACATTCCGGCAAGGAAGATTTTCCATGGCGAGACTTAAGCCCGACTTAACGCCGGGGTTCCGCCCGGGAAGCGTTCAGGTGTTCAATCCGGCAGGCAGATGGCGCCGTCGCGGCTGAACTGGTAGTCGTGGAATACGTGTTCGGCGGAGAGCAGGCGGTAGCTGCCGTCGTCCTCGCGCCGGGTGGTGTCCTTGAGGCGATAGGTGTAGTGGCCGCAGGTCCAGATGTCGAAATTGCGCATGTGGGTGCACAGGCAGGTCTTGTCGCGGACCTTGACCTTCTTTTCGTCCAGGTGGGCTTCCAGTTCGCGGTTGTAGGCGTCGATGTAGGCGCAGCGGCCGTTGCTGTCGAGCAGGTAGCCGTAGGCCTCGCAGTTGGGGCGGATGCCGGAGCCGATGCCGGGGCTGCCCTTGAGCATGCGCATCGGGTAGCCGGTGGGGGAGATGCCATTGACCTCGATGTCGTCCTCGCTGGCCTTGAAGTATTCCTGCTTGATCGGGTCGGGCAGGCCGCATTCGCGCGTCACCGTGAAGCGGGTGGCGACCTGCACGGCCGCCGCGCCTGCATCCAGGAAGGCGGTCGCGTCCGAGCCGGTGAATATGCCGCCGGCGGGGATGATGGGGATGTCGAGTTGCTCGCTTTGCAGGTATTGCCGGATCTCGGCGACGATTTTGGCGAGCTGGTATTGCTTCCAGTCTTCCAGGCCGAAGCCGAGATGGCCGCCGGCGAGCGGTCCTTCCACCACGACATAGTCGGGCAGGCGGCCGGTGCGGGCGTTCTTGCGCAGGAACAGTTGCAGGGCGCGCAGGGAGGATACGATGATGCCGAGCTGGACGTCGCGGAAGCGGGGGTGGTCCTCGATCAGCGCGAACGAGCCCAGGTGCAGGCCGGCGGCCAGGGTGATGCCGTCGATGCCGGCATCCATGGCGGTGGTCAGGCGGACCTTGAGCGTCTCGCGGGGGGCGTTCATGGTCAGCTTTTCCATGCAGTTGATGAACACCATCCCCTCGCCGCGCTTGGCCTCCATGGTGCGGCTGACGTGCAGGCGGGTGGCCTCGGCGATCTGGCCGAGGTCGAACTTGATCTCGGTCTTGTCGCGGTTGGCGACGTTGTACTTGTACTGCTTGAGCTTGTCCTTGACGAACTTCGTTTCGTAGCGGCGGTCCGAAACGGTCGGCAGCATGGCGTCGGAAATGTGGCCGACGCCGCCCAGCCGGGCCGCTTCCAGGGCCAGCGTGGCGGTGGAGATGTCGACGCCCATGCCGCCGATCATGATCGGCACCAGTTCATGCCTGCCCAGGCGCAGGCGGAAATCGTCGACACACTTCATGTTCAGGACCGTTCAGTAAGAGGCACCGTGGCACCCGGAAAATCGCGGGGACGGTAACAAAGAATTCATGCCAAGCCCGCGATGATAAGCGCTACGGGCTGGATGAGGCCAGTGCTTCATGAAGCACTGTTCGCGGCCGGGGCATGGGTGCGGCGGCTTGAGCCCCCGGTCGGGCTCGGGTATAAGCCGGTCAACGAATCCAATGGATCTGGAATGGCCAAGGACAAGACCCTGTATGTATGCGGCGAATGCGGTGGCCAGAGCCCCAAGTGGCAGGGCCAGTGTCCGCATTGCCTGGCCTGGAACAGCCTTTCCGAGGCGGTGGCCGAGCCACGTACGCGCCGTTTCCAGGCCCTCGCGGCGAGCGGCACGGTGCAACGCCTGTCCGAGGTGCAGGCGCGCGAGACGCCGCGCATCGCCACGGGGCTTGCCGAGTTCGACCGGGTGCTGGGTGGCGGTCTGGTCGAGGGCGGTGTGGTGCTGATCGGCGGTGATCCGGGCATCGGCAAATCCACCCTGTTGTTGCAGGCCCTGGCCAACCTGGCCCGCCTGCGCCCCACCCTGTATGTGAGCGGCGAGGAGTCGGCCGATCAGATCGCATTGCGTGCCAACCGTCTGGGCCTGGAGGGCGCGGACATTCCCATCCTCACCGAGATCCGCCTTGAGGCCATCCTCGCCACGTTGCGCGAGGCGAGGCCCGAGGTGGCGGTGATCGACTCCATTCAGACCCTGTATACCGAGGCTCTCCAGTCGGCGCCCGGCAGCGTGTCGCAGGTGCGCGAATGCGCCCAGGAGCTGACCCGGCATGCCAAACAGCAGGGCACGGCCCTGATCTTCGTCGGCCATGTCACCAAGGAGGGTGCCCTCGCGGGACCGCGTGTGCTGGAGCATATCGTCGATACCGTGCTCTATTTCGAGGGTGACACCGGCTCCAGCTTCCGGCTGGTGCGCGCCTTCAAGAACCGTTTCGGGGCGGTCAATGAGCTGGGGGTGTTCGCCATGACCGACAAGGGCCTCAAGGGGGTGAGCAATCCGTCCGCATTGTTTCTCAACCGCTCCGAGCACGAAGCGCCCGGCTCATGCGTGGTGGTGACCCAGGAAGGCACCCGGCCGCTGCTGGTGGAGATCCAGGCCCTGGTGGATGCGAGCCATGCGCCCAATCCGCGCCGGCTCACCGTCGGTCTCGATCCCAACCGTCTGGCCATGTTGCTTGCCGTCCTGCACCGGCATGGCGGGCTGGCCTGTCACGACCAGGACGTGTTCGTGAATGCAGTCGGCGGGGTGCGCATCAGCGAACCGGCGGCCGATCTCGCAGTCCTGATGGCGGTGGTTTCATCATTAAGAAACAAGCCTTTGCCGCACAAGCTCGCGGTTTTTGGCGAGGTGGGCCTGGCGGGTGAAATCCGCCCCGTGCAACGTGGCCAGGAGCGCCTGAAGGAGGCCGCCAAGCTCGGTTTCGAACATATCCTGGCGCCGCGCGCCAACCTGCCCAAACAAGCCATCCCGGGCGTGCGCATCCATCCAGTGGACCGCCTCGACGAGGCACTCGAGCGGATGCGGGCGTTCTGAGCACTCCGGGGTCGGGCTGCGCCCAGCTCCGCCCGCCGAGAGGGAACAATTGAGACGCCCGCCGTAACCCGTATCCGTCACAGCACGGCCGCCGTGCCGGCGGTGTCGATGCGGGCCAGCAGTTCGGGTGGAATGCCGGTGAGGCTGCCGGGCGCGTTGAGCGCCACCCCCATCT
>CAZOZD010000169.1:0-5081 GCA_964584195.1 uncultured Burkholderiales bacterium | reverse complement strand
CTGCCGCCCGAACGCTTGAATCAGCGCGACGACGCCGCCCTGTTCGCCTGGATGGCGAACAGCGTGCTGGATACCGAGCACTATGCCGCCCGCCTGGCCGCCATCGGCCGCGCGCCCCTGCTGGAGGCGACCGACGTCGTCCGCCTGCGCTCGGGACGGGTGCTGGAGCGGGTCACCCTGCCCCAATACGCGCGTGGCCGCCCCATCGGCCGGGTGTACTCGTTCCGCGACATCACCCAGCGGCTGGCCGACGAGGCCCGCCTGCACCTCGCGGCGCGGGTGTTCGAATCCAGCCTGGACGGGATTTTCGTCAGCGACGCGGAATTCAGCCTGATCGCCGTCAACCCGGCCTGCGCACGCCTCACCGGCCTCCCCCAGGACAGCCTGCTCGGCCACGCCTGCCAGGAACGCATCTTCAATCACCCCGATTCGGCCATCGCCTCCCGCATCCAGCTCGAACTCGACCAGCACGGCTACTGGGAAGGCGAGATCTGGAACCGCGCCGGTGACGGCAAGGTCACACCCTGCCTGCTGTCGATGCTGCGCCTGGCCGACGAGACCGGCCAGCCACGCCAGTACATCGGCTTCTTCAAGGACCTTTCCGAGACCCTGGAGGCGCGCAAGCGCATCGAGGAGCTGGCCTACAACGACCCGCTCACCGGCCTGCCCAACCGCCTGCTGCTGGCGGAGCGGATCGAGTTCACCCTTGAACTCGCCCGCCGCGAGGGGCAGCCGTTCGCGGTGCTGTTCCTGGATCTGGACCGTTTCAAGCACATCAACGACTCACTCGGCCACATGTTCGGCGACCGCGTCCTGATCGAGGTGGCGGAGCGCATCCAGTCCTGCCTGCGCAAGTCCGACACTGCCGCCCGGCTGGGCGGCGACGAGTTCGTCCTGCTTTTGCATCACACCGACGCGCGCGGCGCCGAGGTGCTGGCGCGACGGGTGCTGGAAGCGGTATCCCGCCCCTACCGGATCGACGACCTCAATTTCTCCCTGTCATGCAGCATCGGCGTGGCGCTTTATCCGGACGATGGCCAGAGCCTCGACGACCTGATCAAGAACGCCGACAGCGCCATGTATCACGTCAAGGAGCGCGGCCGCTCCGGTTTCCGTTTCTACCAGCGGCAGATGAACGTCGACCTGCTGTCGCGCATGAAGCTGGACCACAACCTGCGCCAGGCCCTCACCGGAGGCGGGCTGCGCCTCATGTACCAGCCCCAGGTCGACCTGACGAGTGGCCGCGTGTTCGGCGCCGAGGCCCTCCTGCGCTGGACCGACCCCGAGCTGGGCGAGGTTTCGCCGGCCCGCTTCATCCCGGTGGCGGAGGAGACCGGCGTCATCGTGCTGATCGGCAACTGGGTGCTGGCCGAGGCGGTGCGCCAGGCCAGCACCTGGCATGAAGAGGGGCTGGACCTCGTCATCGCGGTCAACGTTTCAGCCCTGCAATTCCAGCAGGCCGATTTCGTCGACCACGTCGCCACCGTGCTCGACACGCACCGCCTGCCGCCCGAGCAACTCGAACTGGAGCTGACCGAATCGGTGCTGATCCAGGACGCCGAGGAGGCCCTGCACCGGCTCGATGCACTCGCCGCGCTGGGGATCCGGCTGTCGATCGACGATTTCGGCACCGGATACTCCAGCCTGGCCTATCTCAAGCGCTTCCCCATCCACCGCCTCAAGATCGACCGTTCGTTCATCGCCGAGCTGCCGCACGACGAAAGCGACGCCGCCATCGTCACCGCCATCATCCAGCTCGCCCGCTCGCTCGACCTGCGCGTCATCTCCGAGGGCGTGGAAACCGAGGTGCAGCGCCGCTTCCTGCTCAACCTGGGTTGCCTCGAATACCAGGGCTACCTGTTCGCGCCCGCCCTGGCTGCGGACGAATTCAGGCAGCGGATCCTCCTGGAACAGCACCGAGAGCACTCCACATGATCCCCGACCCCATGCTCGCCGAAGCGGTGGCCGACACCTACCGCGCCATGCTCGCCGCCGGCCTGAACCGGGGCGCCTCCGGCAATGTGAGCGCACGCTGTGGCGACGGCTTTTTGATCACCCCGTCCGGCCGGGCCGCCGCAGACACCGGCGCGGCGGACATCGTCCCGGTCGGCCTTGATGGCGAACCGCGCGGCGCGGGGCGCCCCTCCAGCGAGTGGCGCATCCACCGTGACCTGTACCGGGCCCGCCCGGAGGTCAACGCCGTGGTGCATGCCCATTCACCATTCGCGGTCTCGCTCGCCTGCCTGCGCCGCGCCATCCCGCCCTTCCATTACATGGTGGCGGTGGCCGGCGGGCATGACATCCCTTGCGCCGAATACGCCACCTTCGGCAGCCAGGCACTGTCCGACCATATCCTCGCCGCGATGCAGGACCGTAACGCCTGCCTGATGGCCAATCACGGCCTGGTGGCCGTGGGCGCCGACCTCGCCGCAGCGCTCGACCTGGCCGTGGAAGTGGAGTCCCTGTGCGAGCAATACTGGCGTGCCCGCCTGATGGGCGAACCGGTCCTGCTCGATGCCGCCGAGATGGACCGGGTGCTCTCCGCCTTCGCCGACTACCGCCGCACCCGCCGCTGACCGCCTCGATGCTGAGCGAGGCCTTGGAGTGGCTGTTCACCCCCGCGCCCATGGTGGCGCGGCGCATGGGCCATCTCGCCGAGAGCATCGCCATCCGCGCCCGCCAGCGCCGCTGCCGCGCCGCCTGGGCGCCACACCGGGCGCATACCCGCGCCGCGCTCCTCGACGCGGTCGAGCGCGACACCCGGCCCGAGCGCCGCCGCACGGCCCTGATCCTGGGCAGCGGGCCCTTGCTCGACATCCCGCTCGCTGAGCTGGCGGCCCGCTTCGAATCGGTGTGGCTCGTGGACCTCGTCCACCCCTGGACCGCGCGCCGGCAGGCACGAGAGTTCGGCAACATGCGCCTGATCACCCACGACGTCAGCGAATGCCTGGATGCGATCCTCGACGGCGGAAGTGCGGTCCGCGCTCCAGGCCGCTTCCTCGACGAACCCTCGATCGACTGGGTGGCCTCGGTCAACCTCGTATCGCAACTGCCGCACCTGCCTTTTCGCTGGCTCGTCCGGCGCGGCCGGCTGGATGAAGCCCGCGCCGCAGAGTTCGCAAAGACCATGATCGAGGCGCATCTCGCATGGCTCGACGCATTCGCCGCGCCGGTGTGCCTGGTCGCCGACCTCGTCCAGACCGAGGTGGACGCAAGGAATGAAATCGTCGAACTCGCCGACTACCGCACCCTGTTCCAGGGTTGGGAAAGCACGCGCGAATGGCGCTGGGACATCGCTCCGCCGGGTGAGCTGGCGAGCGGCGGCCACGCCTGGCACAGCGTGGCTGCCCTGCGCAAACCCGGTCAACCCGGCGCGCTCCACTCGATCAGTCCGGTATAGGCAGTGATCAGCACCACCACGCCGAACACGATGCGATACCAGGCGAACACCACGAAGGTGTGGTTGGCGATGTAGGCCAGCAAGGCCCGCACGGTCAGCATGGCGGCCACGAACGCGGCCACGAAGCCCACCGCGAACACCGGGAGGTCGGCGAAATCGAGCTGTGCCCAGTTCTTGTACAGGTCGTAGAAGGTGGCCGCGAACATGGTGGGAATGGCCAGGAAGAATGAAAACTCGGTCGCCGCCTAGCGCGACAGGCCGAAGAACAGCCCCCCCATGATGGTGGCTCCGGAACGCGACACGCCCGGAAACATCGCCGCCGCCTGGGCGAAACCGACCTTCAGCGCGGCGCTCCAGGTGAGCGAATCCAGCGTCTCGTAACGCGGCGCGCGGGCGCGCGACTCCAGATACAGGATGACGAGACCGCCGACGATGAGTGCCGAAGCCACGGTGAGCGGGTTGAACAGATAGGTCTTGATGGTGCCGTGGAACAACACCCCCAGCACCGCCGCCGGCATGAACGCGAGCAGGATCAGTCCGGCAAAACGCTGTTGTCCCGGGTCATGCGGCAGGCCGCGCAGCAGGGTGACGATGCGCTCGCGGTAAAGCCAGCACACCGCCAGGATGGCACCCAGCTGGATGACGATCTTGAACACCTTGCTCTGCTCGTTGGTATAGCCCAGGAGATCGCCGACGATGATCAGGTGGCCGGTGGATGAAACGGGCAGGAATTCGGTCAGGCCCTCGACGATGCCGAGGATGAGGGCGTTCAACAGCAATGTCGGGTCCAATGCAGGGGCCTCGCAAAAAAGAGCGATTATCCTATTGATCCTGAATTCATCACCACAGAGACACAGAGGCACAGAGAACCCCGAACCGATCGGGCGTTTCCCGGCCAGCCCAGCTCACCCGCGGCCAGAGGCGAAGATAGTCACGTTGGTTGCGTTGGATTTCCTATCCTTCGCTGTTAAACTTGTTCAACTTCATGAACAAGTAACCATCATGCACGTCGTCACCTATTCCCACGCACGCAATGCCCTCAAGTCCGTCCTTGATCAGGTCGTCCAGGACGCCGACATCACCATCATCAGCCGCCGCGATGCCGAAGGCGACGCCGTCGTGATGTCGCTCGACACCTACAACAGCCTGATGGAAACCCTGCACCTCACCAGTCACCCCGCCAACGCCGCCGCCCTTGCCCGCGCCATCGCGCAGGACAAGGCCGGACAGGCCAAGGCACACCCGCTCATCGAATCCGATTAACCCATGCTCGCCATTCGCTTTGTGCCGGATGCCTGGGCGGCCTACCTCTACTGGCACGAGCAAGACAAGAAAACCCTGAAACGCATCAATCAGCTAATCACCGCCACCGCCCGAGCCCCGTTTGAGGGCATTGGCAAACCAGAGCCCCTGCGAGGTGACCTCACCGGCTACTGGTCACGTCGCATCGATGACAAGAACCGCCTTGTTTATCGCGCCAGCGACAGCGAACTCATCATCATCGCCTGCCGGTTTCACTACGGCGATTGAAGTCAAGCCTCGCAATGGATAAACGTGCCTGGCCCATTTTATTCACAGACATAACCTTGGTGGGCGGTGATGGGGGCCTCGGTACGCTCCAGCAGACGCAAGGTCAGCTCATCGGCCAGGTCACGGATGGCCTCGGCCTTGGCATTCAGCC
>CAZOZD010000168.1:0-5104 GCA_964584195.1 uncultured Burkholderiales bacterium | reverse complement strand
GCGATGTTGCGCGCGCCGACATCGGTCATGTTGGCGATGATGCGACCGCCGCCGAACACCTTCACTTCCAGGTTCTCGCGCCGGCCACCATTGCGCAGGATGTGGTTGATGAGGTGCTCCATGGCGTAATTGCCGTAGCGGGTGGCGTCGGACAGGCTGCTGGCGCACAGGTTGCCACCGTCGGAGCCGTCGCTGGGCAGCATGAAGTGGTTCATCCCGCCGATACCGTACACCCTCGTCGCGGAGGGTGACGTAGAACTCGCCCGGCAGGATGCGGCAGGTGAATGTGGCATAGGTCGGGTCCCAGCGCCGCCGGATGTGCTCGAATCCGGGCAGCGCGGGCGGCGGCGTTCCTGGATCGACGGCCATGCTCGGTCAGGCGGTGGGGGTGAACAGGGCCAGCGCCTCGCCCAGCTCGGCCTGCGCGGCGCGCACGGCGGGCTCGATCACTCCGGGCTCCAGGCCGGTGATCTCCCAGGCCGCGGGATCAATCGGCTCGACGTCATCGAATTCGAGCGAATCAATCTCCGCCATCAGGGCCGATACGTTGGCCAGGTGCACGATGGCGACCTCGCGCTTGTGCTGGCTGGCCTGGCCGATGGCGTGATGGTGGGCGATGCATTCCTGGAGCACCGTCGGCAGTTGCCAATGCCTGGCGAGCGCCCCGCCGACATCGCTGTGATCGAAACCGAACGCCTGCCGCTCGGCATCGTGGATGGGCAGTTCGTCCTGGCTGTCGAGCACCCTGAGCACCACTTCCCGTGACTGGTCGGGGCAGCGGTTGAACAGGATCAGCTCGCCGATGTCGTGCAGCAGGCCGGCGGTGAACAGCGCATCGGGGTCGCAGCGGCGCGCCTCGCGGCCCAGATGACGGGCCGCCAGCGCGCACAGCAGGCTGTGCTTCCAGAAATTCTCCATCGACACCAGATCGTTGAGCAGTCCGTTGAACTGCTTGGCCACGGTCAGCGACAAGGCCAGGCTGCGCACCTGGGCGGTGCCGATGATGGTGACCGCCTTGGCCACCGTGTCGACCGTCGACGGGAAGCTGTACAGGCTGCTGTTGGCCACCTTGAGCAGGCGGATGGTGAAGGCCGCGTCCTGGCTGATCGCCTTGGCGATGTCGGCGCTGGAGCTGTCCGGGTCGTCGATCAGCCGCTGGATGCGCAGGTACACGTCCGGCAGGGTGATCAGGCCGCTGATGTCGCGTACCAGATCATCGATCGCCGGATTCGATTCATTCGTGTCATTCATTGCATCGACTCCCTGGGCTATTCTGTGGCAATGAAACGCAATGCTGCGGAATTGAGGCAGTAGCGCAGACCGGTCGGTCGCGGGCCGTCGTCGAACACATGGCCGAGATGGCCATCGCAACGCGCACAGCGGATCTCGATACGCACCATGCCGTGGCTGGTGTCGCGCACCTGGGTCAGGTGATCGGGGTCGAAGGGGGAATGAAAACTGGGCCAGCCCGTGCCTGACTCGAACTTGGCCGCGGCGTCGAACAGCGGCAGGCCGCACAGCCTGCACACGAACACCCCCGCCCGCTTTTCATCCACAAGCCCGCCGCAGAAGGGGCGTTCGGTGCCCTGCGCCAGCATCACCCGGCGCGCCTCCGGGTCGAGCGCATCCTCCAGACGGGCGCGTGTCCCGGCATCGGGCGGGGTCAGGTCGTGACCGGAGGCGGAACGGCGGCCGGGCGGAGGTTCGGTGAGCGACATGGGCGCAGTTTTACCACCATCAGGCGGTCATTGGCCAGGGAATATCATGCGGTGGCGGCGAACCCCGCATCGGCGCCAAGGACGGCAGGCCATGCGCGGCGCGCGCCTTGCTACAGGCGGCGCTGGGCTGGCCGTCTTCCTCCCAGGGTTGCAGATCGTGACAGGGCGAAGGCCGCCGGGAATAGATCGAGCAGCGCACCGCGTCCCCCACCTCGCCCTCCAGTGCGACGCAACGCACCGGCGTCGCGCGGGTTCCGCGCATCACCGCCCGCCATGGATTGAGCAACTCGGTGAATTCAGCCGGCACCTGCCCCCCCAGGAAGGACTCGGCCTCGCTCCAGTAGAACGAGACCCGGTAATGGGCGCAACAAGCGCCGCAACTCAGGCATGGATTGTCCAACTCGGCCCCCGCAACCTGCGCATCGAAACCAACAAAAATCAGCGGGCGCGGATTCTACCGCTTTCGTGCGCGGCGCGGCAGGCCGCGACCGATCTCAGTCCGGCATGCTGGAACCGGAGTGACTCTTGTCGGTGGTGACGAAATAGAAGCCGACCCCGGCGAGGAGCATCCACAGGGCCATTGCCCACACACCGAGCCAGCTCCACAGCGGGCCGAGGAAAAACAGCATCACCAGGGCCAGGCCGAGCAGGATGTTGCCAAGCATGAATCGGGTGCCGTGCTTGCCGGGGTTCATCGCGGACTCCATGCGGTGTGGGGGGTCGGGGATGATACCGCAATCGCCCGGCCCGGGTTTTCGCCGCGCCGGACCGGACATTCATACCAGTATCGCCGCCGCCGAATCCTCTGGATAATGGATGTCCGTTTCGCTTTGGAGTCCTTGCCCGGAATCCCGCGCAAGTCCACGTCATGCTGAAGAAGATTCGCGTCGAACAACTGCAACACGGGATGTACATCACCGAGTTCTGCGGCTCCTGGATGGAACACCCGTTCTGGCGCACCAATTTCCTGCTCAAAAACCCCAAGGATCTGGCCGAAATCCATGCCAGCAGCATCCGCGAGGTGTGGATCGACACCGATCGGGGTGCCGACCTGGCGGCGGGAGAAACAGCGGTGGAGGCCGCCGCGGAGGAACGCCGGGTCGAGGCCGAACTGAGCCAGGTGGCCGCGCCGGCGCCAGCACCGAAGGCAGTCAGCCTGCGGGAGGAAATGGGCCAGGCGGCGAAGATCTACAGCAAGTCCAAGGAAGCCGTGTTCTCCATGTTCCAGGAAGCGCGCATGGGGCGCGCGGTGGACGCCGAGAAGGCACGCCAGATGGTAGAGGACATCTCCAGTTCGGTGATGCGCAACCCCGGCGCGCTGATCAGCCTGGCGCGGCTGAAGAACGCCGACGAATACACCTACATGCATTCCGTGGCGGTATGCGCGCTGATGATCGCGCTGGCCCGCCAGCTCGGCCTCGGTGCCGAGGAAACCCGCGAGGCCGGTGTGGCCGGCCTGCTGCACGACCTGGGCAAGGCGGTGATCCCGAACGAGATCCTGAACAAACCGGGCAAGCTCACCGAGGCCGAGTTCGCGGTGATGAAGACCCACCCCGGCGAAGGCCACCGCATGCTGCTCGACGGCTACAAGGTGGGCGAGATCGCACTCGACGTATGTCTGCACCACCACGAAAAGACCGACGGCACCGGCTACCCCAAGGGACTCAAGGCGGCCGGCATCAGCCTGTTCGCCAAGATGGGAGCGGTGTGCGACGTATACGACGCAATCACCTCCAACCGGCCCTACAAGGCCGGCTGGAACCCCGCCGAATCACTGCGCAAGATGGCTGAATGGGCGCCCGGCCATTTCGACGATCACGTATTCCAGGCCTTCGTCAAAAGCGTTGGCATCTACCCGATCGGCTCCTTCGTGCGCCTGACCTCCGGCCGCATGGGCGTGGTCGTGGAACAGAACGAACGCTCGCTGCTGGTGCCGCGGGTAAAGGTGTTCTATTCCTCCAAGTCGAAGTCCTACCTGCCCCCGGAACTGGTCGACCTCGCCCTGCTCGGCGGTCGGGAGAAGATCGTCGGTCGCGAGGAACCGCAGGACTGGGGCATCAGCCCGGACCGGGTCAACGAAATGTGGAGCGGCCTGGCGCTGGAATCGATGGGGCTCGCCCAGGCGTCGGTCAGGAAATAGACCACGGCCTCTTCCCGAAACTCCGGTGAGTAATCCTGTCTGGGTTCAAAACGTCTCCCTACAGCGCGTATCCATCCGGGTGGTGTTCTTCTCGCAGCAGTTTTTCGGCTTCCTTCATCAACGCGCGCATCACCGCGGTGGCAGTCTGCATGCCGGTTTGCATTCCGCTGATCGCCATGCTGCCGAGCGGGGCGAGGGACGCGCCGACGTTGTCGACGAGTTCGCAGGCGCGGGCCGGTTGCTCGCCGGATGGCCCGGTGATGCGCGGCGCCATATCGGACATGCCTCGCGCGCCCTCCAGGAATCCTCGCTGGAATTGCGCAAGTTCCCATTGCTGGCGCATCAGCCGACCGGCCTGCGCGGCGCTGATCTCGCCGTTGCGCAACGCCTGTTCGATACGTGCCATGTGTTGCATCATTTCCGGGGACATCGCCAGAGGGGCGGCCCTGTCTTGCGGCATCATCCATTGGTGTTGCGACTGCGCCGGTGCGGGCGAGGCGAGCAGGCAGGAACCCCCTGCCGCACTGGCCGCGCCAGTGCCAAGGGTCAAGGTGGCGAGCAACGCGAGGGTCAGGGACTGCATGGATTTGCGGGGTGTCATGATCAACTCCTGTGTGGTTGGCCCGTTGGCGCGGTATGCGCGGTGGGTGTAGCCAGTGTGAGCGCGCGCTGTAAGCCACCGATTTCCGTTGTGTTGCCAAATTGCAATGAGATGTTTCAACCTCAATCACCTGGTACAACCTATCGTCTTTGGAATCGATGGGGCTCGCCCATACGCCGGGCCGGAAATAGACCTTCAGACGGTGGCCCGTCGGCGCTCGTAGATCACGAAGTGATAGGCCAGCCCGTCCTCACGGCTGTGTTTCCCCCGTTCCACTTCCAGCCACTCGGCGGCATCAAACTCGGGAAAGTAGGCATCGCCGGCATAGTCGGCCTGGATCTCGGTGAGATAGAGCCGGTCGGCCAGCGGCAGTGCCTGGCGATAGATCTCGCCACCGCCGACGAAGAACACTTCGGTATCCCCGTCACACAGCGCCAGTGCGGCGGGGATGGAGTCGGCATGCATGCAGCCATCGACCCGGTATGCGGGATCGCGGCTGATGATCACGGTCTGGCGCCCCGGCAGGGGCCGGCCGATCGACTCGAACGGGTCGGAGGACGCGCCGATCGCGATGGAGATCTCCTCCACCAAGGCCGAGGAGGCCGGGGTCGGGCGGCAGAGCCTGGCGGTGGTGGAGCTGCGCGA
>CAZOZD010000167.1:0-5106 GCA_964584195.1 uncultured Burkholderiales bacterium | reverse complement strand
ACAGCACGGAGTTTGCAGGCGTTTTTATCAGGGCAAGTGAGGAAAATAGGATGAAGGAACTGGACCACGATACCATCATGAACCCGCACACCCTGGACGCGGTTTATCACGCCGCCGGCGGGGCGGTGATGGCGGTGGATCGGGTGATGGCCGGCGAGGTGCGCAACGCCTTCGTCGCCTGCCGCCCCCCGGGGCACCATGCCACGCGCAACCAGGCCATGGGTTTCTGCATCTTCAACAACGTAGCGGTGGAGCGGCCCATGCCCTCGATCAGCATGGCCTGGCGCGGGTGGCAGTGGTCGATTTCGACGTGCACCATGGCAATGGCACCGAGGACATCTTCCGCGAGGATTCGCGGGCGATGCTGTGTTCCACGTTCCAGCATCCCTTTTATCCTTTCTGTGGCGCCGATTCCGCCAACGAGCACATCGTCAACGTGCCCATGCCGGCTGGGACCACTGGCAAGCGCTACCGCGAGGTGTTCGAGGCGGAAATACTGCCCCGGATGGAGGCGTTCCGGCCCGAGATGTTGTTCATATCCGCGGGTTTCGACGCCCACCGCGAGGACGATATGGGCCAGTTCGGCCTGATGGAGGCGGACTACGTCTGGATCACCGAGCGGATCATGGAGGTCGCCGGCCGCCACGCCTCGGATCGCATCGTCTCCGTGCTGGAAGGGGGCTACGACCTGAGTTCCCTGGGGCGCAGCGTGGCGGCGCACATCAAGGTGCTGGCCGAACTCTGAAGCTTTCTGGCCCGCGCCGGCGGATAAGCCTTTCCATCCATCAGGATATACGCGGTCGCGCGCCGCATCGCCGTTCAAGATCTGTCCGCTGCCTGCCGATAAGCGTGTACCTTCGGCTTGGACGGGCAATGAAACTTCGCAACAAACTCTGGCTCGGCATGGGCGCCGCGTTTCTGGCGCTGTTCGCGTTGTTCCAATGGAACGACTACCGCGAAAGCCGCGCCAACATCCTCAGCGAGCTGCGCGAGCAGGCGCGGATCCTGCACGGTGTGCTGGTGGCCACCCGGCGCACCTATCAGCATGTCTTCCTGGAAAGCGGTGTGCCGCTCAACGAACAGACGCTGCACTTCCTGCCGGCCCATGCCATGGGCAAGATATCGATCAATTTCCGCGAGTGGATGGGTAACGGCATCGGCTTCAACAATGTCTCGGACCGGCCGCGCAACCCGGCCAACCAGGCGGATGCCGTCGAGCTGGAGGCCATGGCCTATTTTCGCGCCGCGCCGCAAAGCAAGGAACGTTTCGTGCCTTTCACCGCCCCGGATGGCACCGCCTACCTCCATTACTCCGCGCCGCTGTGGATGGAGCCGCATTGCTTGAAATGTCATGGCGACCCGGCCGACGCGCCGCAAGTGATCAGCCAGCGCTATCCCGATGCTTTCGGCTACCGGACCGGCGAGCTGCGCGGCCTGATCAGCATCAAGGTGCCGGTCTCGGCGGTCGAAGAACGGGTCATGAGCGTGTGGCGCAAGCAGATGCTGCAAAACCTCGGGCTCATGCTGGCAGCCTTTGTTTCCGTGGCCCTGCTCACCCAGCTGTTTGTCATCCGCAAGCTCAAACGCATTCGCCGCGCCGCGGACCGGCTGGCGGCGGGGGACCTGAACGCGCGCGCCGAACTGCCGGGCGGCGATGAATTGGCCCACCTGGGCCAGGCCTTCGACGGCATGGCCCAGGCCATCGGGGGTCGCGAACACGCGTTGCAGGAACGCGAAGAACTGGTGCGGCTGTTGCTTGAATCCACCGCCGAGGCGATCTACGGCATCGATCCGGAAGGGCGCTGCATTTTTGCCAATCCGGCCTGTGCCCGCCTGCTCGGCTACGCCGACAGCAAGGCTTTGATGGGCCGGCAGATGCACGAACTGGTGCATCACCGCCATGCGGATGGGCGCGCCTATGCCGGGACGGAATGCCCGATTCATCGGTCCTTCCAAGAGGAACGCCCGGTGCATGTCGACAACGAGGTGTTCTGGCGCGCCGACGGCGGCATGCTGCCGGTGGAATACTGGGCCTACCCGATGCGCCGATCGGGCCGGGTGGTGGGCTCGGTGGTGACTTTCTTCGACATCAGCGAGCGGCTGCAGCACGAGGCCAAGTCGCGCCTGGCGGCGACGGTGTTCGAGAGCACCCACGAAGGCATCATGATCACCGATCCGCACAGCCGGATCCTGGCGGTGAACCAGGCCTTCACGCGGGTGACCGGTTACGAGGAGGAGGAGGTTGTCGGACAGACGCCGGTGATGCTGCGCTCGGGCCGCCACGATCCCGACTTCTACGCCACGATCTGGCGCGCCCTGCGCGAGGCAGGGCACTGGCAGGGCGAGATCTGGAACCGGCGCAAGTCGGGCGAGGTGTACCCGGAACTGCTATCCATCAGCGCGGTGCGCGATTCTCAGGGCAGCGTCAGTCACTATGTCGGCATCTTCACCGACATCAGCAAGATCAAGGAGTCGGAGGCGCGGCTCGCGCATCTGGCGCACTACGATCCCCTGACCGATCTGCCCAACCGGCTGCTGCTGTGCGCCCGCCTGAATCATGCCATCGAACAGGCGCAGCGGCAGCAGTCAAGGCTGGCGGTGCTGTTCCTGGACCTGGACCGCTTCAAGAATGTCAACGATAGCCTCGGCCATCAGGCCGGCGACGAACTGCTGCGCGCCGTCACGGAACGGCTGGGGCAGCGCCTGCGCGCGGAGGACACCCTGGCCAGGCTGGGCGGGGACGAGTTCGTGGTGTTGCTGGAACACCCGCGCGAGCCCAGCGATGCGGCCATGGTGGCGAGGAGCCTGCTCGACGCGCTGTCCCGCCCCTTCACCCTGTCGCAAGGGCATGAGATATACATCGGCGCCAGTATCGGCATCAGCCTCTATCCCGAGGATGGCGCCAGCGACGGCGAGCTCATCATGCATGCCGACGTGGCCATGTACCAGGCCAAGGACCAGGGTCGCAACGCCTACGGCTTTTACACGCAGGCCCTCACGGACAACGCCAACCAGCGCCTGGAGATGGAGACCAGCCTGCGCCGCGCCCTCGAGCGCGGGGAATTCGAGCTGCACTACCAGCCCCAGGTCGGCATGCCGGGGGAGGCGGTGATCGGCGCCGAAGCGCTGGTGCGCTGGCGGCATCCCCTGCGCGGATTGATTCCGCCCAACCAGTTCATCCCGCTGGCCGAGGAAACCGGCCTCATCGTTCCTCTGGGCGAATGGGTGCTGCGCCAGGCCTGTGTGCAATGGACGCGCTGGCGCCAGGCGGGGCTGCCGCCCATCACCCTGGCGGTGAACATCTCGCCCCGGCAGTTCCAACAGCAGGATCTGGCCGAGGAGGTCCGACGCATCCTCGCGGAGACCGGTACGCCGGCCGCGTCCCTGGAACTGGAACTCACCGAGGGTGCCCTGATGCGCCAGGGCGAAGCGGCGGAAGCCACTCTGGGAATCCTGAAGCAACTGGGCGTCGCCCTGGCCATCGATGACTTCGGCACGGGCTATTCCTCGCTGGCCTATCTCAAGCGTTTCCCGCTGGACCGGCTGAAGATCGACCAGAGCTTCATGCGGGATATTTCCGCCGACAACGGTGATGGCGAACTGGTTTCCACCATCATCGCCATGGCGCGCAAACTGCGCCTGAGCGTGCTGGCGGAGGGTGTGGAGACTCCGGCACAGTACGCCTATCTGCTGGACCAAGGCTGCGATGCCTACCAGGGCTATCTCTACAGCCGCCCGGTTCCCGCGGAGGACTTCGAGGCGCTGCTGCGCGGGCGGAGCGGGTAGGCGGAGGCGGAAGAAAAGAAAAAAGGCCCCGAGGGGCCTATGGATCGGGGGGGACGAGGTCAGTTCTTGCGCACCAGGTTCTGGTCCACCCAGCCCGACGCGTCATTGCCCTCCACGGCGAGGAAGCCGTTCTTGATGTCGCCGGTGAACACCAGTTCATCCCCCCGCTTGAGATTGACCACCACCTTGGCCGACTTGTTCGGTTCCGCGTACACCTTCAGACCACCGATCTTGCCGGTGATGACATCGCCGCTCTGGAAGCCGCCGCCGGCCTGGGTGGGCTTGCCCGAAGGACCCTTGAGGCTGATTTGCTGGCGCTGCATGTCCGGGTTGTCGCGGATGGCGCGCACGATGTTGTTCCAGTTGTCCATGAAGCCGGAGGCCACCACCTTGCCCTCGGCGGTGTTCTCGTAGGCGCCGAGGGCGCCCACGGCGCCGCCGCCGAAGCCGATGCCGCCGAGGCTGAAGTCACTCGATTTCGCCATGCCCGTGGCGGAAGCGACTTGCAGGCTGGTGCGGGAATCGGCCAGCAGCATGCTGGTCTGGGCTTCCTTGAACTTCAAACCCGCAGCCAACAGGGCGCCGCCCACGCCGAACAGGCCGCCCAGGGCCGCCCCCACGCCGCCCGCGTCCTTGTTGGAGAAGGCCACGTCCGGGGTCAGCACGTAGTCGGCGGTGACCATTTGGCCGCCGCCCATGTTGGAGCCGCTGCGCAATTCGCCGCTCTTGGCCAGATCCCGCTCCTGCATCAGATTCCGCATGGCGCGGCCGCGCTCCACCACCACGAAACAATTGGACTGCTGGATCATCATGCGGATGAGGCCGACGGGGGAGGGCAGGCCGTACTGCATGAGGGCCTGGCCCACATAATCCTGCGGCTCCGAAACGGCCAGGGTACCGTAGGGCTTGTCGCACTTTTCCAGGGCGGCCGGGGCGTTCTTGGCGCCATCGGGGCCGGCGGAACCCGACACCGTGTTCTTGTCGCCGCCGCCTCCAAGCTTGATGCCGAGGAAAGCGTGGGCGGTGAGGGGAGCCTGGGTAAGGAACAGGCCGGTGAGCAGAGCGGACAAGGTCTTGTGCATGGTCTCTCCAAGTTCGGGTTATTACGGGGGCTGCCAGCGGGCTGGGCGGAATGTAGCGGGACCCGGACATTCCGGCAACCATCCCCACGATTCGGTGGAACGCCTCCGGATTCCGCGCGGGTTCAGCCCCGGACCGGTCCGTCGCGTGGCCGAAGCGTTGATGCGGCGACGCCGGGAGGCGAATCACATCCCCGGCATCATCCCCTTCATGCCGCGCATCATCTTGGCGAGGCCGCCC
>CAZOZD010000166.1:0-5165 GCA_964584195.1 uncultured Burkholderiales bacterium | reverse complement strand
TTCGCGTCGGCCTCTCCCAATGGGAGAGGCGAAAATCAACCCTCTCCCAATGGGAGCACCCACTCGGGCATGAAAGGGCAGGGTGAGGGTGGCGCCGGACAGGGCGCACTTCTGCGGTGACCGCGTTACGGGGTAGCGGCGTACGCCGCACCCCCATCCCAACCTTCCCCCCTTGGGGGAAGGGGTGAAAAATCCTCAAAGGACAATCTGCGTTCATCCTTCCCGCCCGGCCACCCAGGCATAGAGCAGCGGTGTGGCGAACAGGGTCATGGGGGTGGCGAGGGCCAGGCCCCAGACCAGGGTGGCGGCGAGCGGGCCCCACAGTACCGATTCGCCGGCCAGGCCGAGGGCGACGGAGATGAGGCCGGCGATGATGGACAGGCTGGTGATGAGGATGGGCACCAGCCGGCGACGGGCGGCGTAATAGGCGGCGGCCAGGGGTGAGAACCCGGCCTGGCTGCGGTCACGCGCGGCGGAAACCAGCATGATCGAGGCGTTGACCGCGACCCCGCCCAGGGCGATGCCGCCGTAGAGGGTGTACAGCGACAGGGGCAGGCCGCTACCGAGGAGCCCCAGGCTGGCGCCGACCAGGGCCATGGGCAGGGTGGCGAGGATCACCAGGGCGAGCCGGACGCTGCGGAACTGGAGGGCGAGCAGGGTGAACATGAGCACGCCCCCCAGCGCGAACAGGCGGGCAATGGCGTGCAGGCTTTGCCGCACGTCCTCGAATTCGCCACCAAAGCGCAGTTCCACGCCGGGATGCTGGGCGGCGATGCGCTGCCAGGCGGCATCCACGGCGCGCACGGCGGCGGCGGTGGAGGTCTGGTCCGGATCGACGCTGGCGCGCAGGGTGGCGGTGGGTTGATAGTGGACACGGCGGCTGATGCCCGGCCCTTCATCGAACACCAGGCTGAACAGTTCCGAGGGCTTCAGGGTGACGCCGGAGGGCATGCGCATGGGCGTTTCCAGCCAGGACTGCATGGCCGCGTCGTCGAGCACGCTGGAGCGCAGGACCAGATTGAATTCGCCCAGGTCCGGGCGACTGAGCTGGGCGAGCGGCACACCGCCATGGTGCAGGCGTACATAGGCGGCCAGCCTGGCCGGGGCGAGGCCGGCGCGGCTGGCCGCCTCGGCGTCCAGCCGCAGGGCGAGGCGGGGCCGGCCGGCGGGGGCGTCGTCCTGGAGGTCATACAGGCCCGGAATGGCGGCCATTTCGGCCTGGAGTGCGCGGCTTGCTGCGGCGAGGTTGGCGCCTTCGGCGCCGGAGAGGCGGGCGACGACTCCGCTCAGGGTGGGCAGGTCGGCGGACAGTACCTGGAAGGAGGCCGATTCGACCCCCTCCGGCAAGGGTTCGAGCGCGGCACGTGCGGCGGCGACGAACCCGGCCACGCTGCGCGGGCCGTCGGCGGCGAGGCTGATGGTAATCTGGCCCAGATGCTCGCCGCTGAGCGGTTCGGTGGGGGTGAGCTGGAGGCCGGCCATGGCGAAGCTCGCCCGCACCTCGCCGGGCGCGGCGACGGCGAGGATGCGCCGTTCCAGGGCCTGGCTGGCGCGCAATGTGGCATCGAGGTCGGCATGCGGATGCATGCGCACGTTGACATTGAACACCTTGAGGGGATCGGACAGGAACCATTGCGCCTTGAGCCAGCCCGCCGCCAGTGCGATCGCCACCCCCAGGATGAGCGTGGCGAAAACGAGGCCGACCCGGGCCGGGTGACGGAATGCGGCCAGCAGCCAGCGGCCGTACTGGATGCGCAGCTGGCGCGAGTAGCGCATGCGCAATGCCCGCATGCGGCCCGGGCCGGGCACGCACAGACGGCAACTGGCGACATGGGTGGGCAATATCCAAAGCGAGGCGATCAGGCTGGCGAGAAGCGCCAGGATGACGGTGAGCGGCACCGTGAACATGAATTCGCCCAGGATGCCGGGCATGAGCATCAGCGGCGCGAATGCGGCAGTGGTGGCGAGCACCGAGGCGATGACCGGGCGCGCGACTTCGGCGAGCCCCTCGCGCACGGCGCGCAGGCGTTCCATGCCGGCATTCATGCGCAGGCTGATCGACTCCGCCACCACCACCGCGTCGTCGAGCGGAATGCCGAGCACGATCGCCACCCCCAGGAGCACCGCGACATTGAGGGTCTGGCCGGTGAGGTACAGCACCAGGAACATCGCCGCGAGGGCGAAGGGCACGCCGATGCTGACCAGGAGGGCAATGCGGCGACCAAGGAACAGCCAGGCGATGCAAAGCACCATGACGAGGCCCAGCAGGGCGTTGTACTCCATGGCGCGGATGGCAAGCCGTGTGCTTTCGGTCTGATCGTCGGCGAGGATCAGGGCATTCTGGCCCAGCCCGGCGTTGCGGGCGGCGACATAGGCCTCGATACGACGCAACAGGTCGACGGTATTGGCGTTTTCATGCTTGCCGATGGCGAGCAGGACCGCCCCCCGGTCGGCCGCAGCCACCCGCTCCATGCCCGGCGCCGGAACCAGCCGGACGCTGGCGAAGTCGGCCAGGGCGACGTGTCCACCGGCCAGGGTGGGCACCTGCAAGGCGAGCAATGCATCGGGGTCGGCGCCCGCGCCCTGCGCATACAGGCTGTAGGCGCGCCCGCCGACGCGCGCCTCGCCGGCCGGCACGTCGCGCGCATGCGCGGCGAGCTGCTGCGCCAGACGCTCCAGATCCACCCCCAGGGTACGCGCCCGGGCCGGATCGAACTCCACCGCCAGTTCCGGTCGCCGCTCGCCATGCATCTGCACCCGGCCCACCCCGGGCATGGCCTCGATGTCGCGGCGCGCCGATTCAACCAGGCGGAACAGGCCGGACTCGCCGCCCGGATCGGTGATCAAGAGCAAGGCGGTGTGGAACAGGCTGGAGGTGGTCAGCTCGATGAGCTGGGGTGCCTGTGCCTCGACCGGAAACTCGCCCGCCTCGGCCTGGATGGCACGGGCAAGCTCCTGCATGCGGTGCTCGAAGCGGCGATGGGGAATGTCTGCGAAACGCAGCAGCAGGGTGGACACATGATCGCGCGAGGTGGCCGAGACGTAGTCGATGTCCTCGACCCGGCGCACGGCATTTTCCAGCGGCCGGGTCAGGCGCCGCTCGACATCGTGCGCGGCGCCCCCGGGCCAGACCGTGGCGATGACCACCCAGTTCAGCTTGACCTCGGGATACTGGGCGCGCGGCATGGCGTGATAGGCCAGCGCACCCGCCAGCAGCACCGCCACCAGCACCAGGGTGGCCAGGCCGTGCCGACCGCTGAACGCCCGGGCGGAAACACGAGGCGGAGGCATGGGGCTATACTGCGGCATGGTTCATCGACTCTTCCCGGACCGGTCGCGGTCGCTCTTTGCGTGTCATCTTGCCATCGTCGGCGCGCTCTGCCTATCCATTCTGCTCGGCGGCCGCGCCCTGGCCGCCGGTCCGATCCAGATCCAGGTGCGCATGGACGGCCCCATGCTGGTCGTCGATGGCTGGCTGGAAACGGCGGTGGATGCGGCCCTGGCCTGGTCGGTGCTGACCGACTATGAAGGGTTCACCCGCTTCGTACCCGGCATCCGCGCCAACCGGGTGGTGCGGCGGGAGGGCCATGTGCGCTGGATCGAACAGCAGGGCGAAACCCTGGCGATGGGCCTGCGCATGCCCTATGTCGGCCAGATGCGGGTCGAGGAAACCCCCGGCCAGCGCATCACCATCCTGTTCCTGTCCGGTCCGTTCCGCGACGTGCGCGGCGAATGGCGCATCGGCGAGGGCCGGCCGCTCAGGCTTTCGTACCAGATGCGCATGGACCTCATCAAATCGCCCTACCCGCCCGGACTCGCCGGCGGCATCGCGGAACAGCAGGTACGGATGTGGGTGGATGTGTTCGCCACCGAGATGGAACGCCGGCAACGGGAGCGTTCATCCCCGATCGGGCGGCGTTGGATGCCGCGCTCGCACGATGAAGCGGGCCTCACCCCGCCCCCATCCCAACCTTCCCCCAATGGGGGAAGGGGTGAAAAATTCTCAATGGAAAATCTGGGTTCATCGTGAACGAACTCAAACGGAAGCCTGGCATGGGGGGCGACGCAGCCTACGGTAGCCCGGGTGGAATGCAATGGCATCTCGAAAAAATCACATTTCCCCGGATTCCGCTACGCTGCATCCGGGCTACGGAAGCAAATGCTGCGGGCAGGGTTTGGCAATTTGTCACGCTCATCGCATGCCTGTTCCTGACCGGCGCCGCCCTCGCCGAGCCGGCCCGGGTGCAGGCGCGCATCGGCCTTTCCGGAGTGCAGATCGAGGCCAGCGTGCCGGTACAGGCCGACCGCGCCACGCTCTGGGCCACGCTTACCGATTACAACCGGCTGGCCGAATTCGTGCCCAATCTGGTGGTAAGCCGGGTGGTTTCGGCCCCCGGCCAGCCGAAGCGGGTGGAACAGCGTGGCAACGCCGGCATGCTGTCCTTCCTGCTGCCCGATCATGTGGTGCTGGCCATGGAGGAACTGCCGCCCGGCCTGATCCGCTTTCGCGCCGTATCCGGCAGCGTACTGGCGATGAGCGGTGAGTGGCGGGTGGAAGGCGAGACCCGACCGGTGCGCCTGAGTTACCGTGCCCGTATCATGCCGCGCGTCCCGCCGCCGCCGCTACTGTCCGAAGGCTTCATCGAAGACGAGGTGCGGCAGCGCTTCGAGGCCGTCGCACAGGAAGCGGAACGGCGCGCCGGCAACCGGCGTTAGCTCCGGGGCCGGGACCGGGACGCGGCAAGTCGGGTACACTCGCGCCCTTCACCCTCGGCCCAACACGATTCAACCTGCAACCACCGGGGCCCAAGCCCGGTCGCCACGACCTTGGAAATCACTGTCAGCGAACTGATCACCGGCTTCATGGAGCGTCTGGGCGTCGAATGCATCTTCGGCATGCCCGGTGCCCACATCCTGCCGGTTTACGACCGACTGCATGCATCCAGCATCCGTTCCGTGCTGGCCAAGCACGAACAGGGCGCCGCGTTCATGGCCAGCGGCCATGCCCGCGCCAGCGGCGGCATCGGCGCATGCATCGCCACTGCCGGGCCGGGGGCCACCAACCTGGTCACCGGTATCGCCAATGCATGGGCCGACCGCCTGCCGGTGCTGGCCATCACCGGCGAGACATCGACCTGGATCTTCGGTCGCGGCGGCCTGCAGGA
>CAZOZD010000165.1:4340-5219 GCA_964584195.1 uncultured Burkholderiales bacterium | reverse complement strand
GGCCGCTATCGGCGTCAAAGCAGAGCACCTGTTGATCCTCAGCCGCCTGCATCAATGCAAACGGGTAGCCACGATAGGTCGCGGGCACATATGCGGCCAGCCAGCGCCCGTCGGGCGCCACAAAAAGATTTCGGCCCGGCGCCAGTCCTTGCACGGAAACAGGGATGAATCCATCCTGCCCGGCAATGAATGCGATCGGCAAAGCCAGCGCGGCGCGGGGCAGTTCATGCATCACCAGCGGGGCAACTGCATCCCCGGCGGCAAAATCATAACGGCTGTAACGTCGCCAGCGCCGTTCGGCATGGCTGGCTTTGGTGATGGGCTGGAAATTGGCCATGAAGAGTACTCGCGAGAAAATCAGATCGACCGGGCCGAGTCTCAGGCCAGGGGCCCCAGCGCGATCACCGCGATGTTGAGGAGGCCCAGGCTGAGGTTGACGCCCACCAGCAGGCGGATGCGGTTCAGCGCGGCGGCCGCGCCGGGCCAGTCCTCGCCATCCACGGCCTGGCGCAGGGCGCGGTAGGGCACAAACCAGATGAATGCGAAGATGATCGCCATCAGGTAGCCGATGCCGGCCATGGCATGCACATGCATGGGCATCGCCGCACCACCACCCATCGCCTCGATCAGCCATTTGCCACTGCCGATGAGGACGATCACGGCGACCCACACCCAGACGAAGAATCGGGCGAACACGCCGCGCCACAGGCGCAGGCGTTGCGGTGGTTCGAGCACGGCGAGTGCCACCGGGCGCAGGCATTGATGGGCGAAGAACATGCCGCCCACCCAGACCACGGTGGCGAGGATGTGCACGAGGGAGAGCAATTCGATCGGCATGGTCGGGCTCCTGTATGCGGGGGATCAGCCGTGCGCGCGCGA
>CAZOZD010000165.1:0-4330 GCA_964584195.1 uncultured Burkholderiales bacterium | reverse complement strand
TTCCGCCGCGCCCCACAGCTCTTCGAGATTGTAGTACTGGCGTGCATGCGGATGCATGACGTGGACGACGACGCTTCCGGCGTCGACCAGCACCCATTCCGAGGCCTGGCGGCCCTCGCTGCCGAGCAGGGGTACGCCGGCTTCCTTGAGTTTTTCCTCGACATGGTCGGCAAGCGCCTTGACCTGGCGGGTGGAGTCGCCGGTGGCGATGACCATGACCTCGAACAGGGGTGTCAGCGAATGCACGTCGTATACGGTGATGTCCTTGCCCTTGATGTCTTCCAGGGCGGCGACTGCGATTTTCCGGATTTGTTCGCTATCCATCGGATTCCTATCGGTAAAGTGCGTGGCGGTGAATGTAGTCGATGACCGCGTCGGGCATCAGGTAACGCAGGCTCTGGCCGTGCGCCATCCGCTCGCGCAGGCGGCTGGCGGAGATGTCGAGGGCGGTCATGGGGTACGGCCAGATCCGCCCGGCGGCCAGTCGAGACAGCTCGCCCGGCTCGCGCGCCCGGCGCAGGTCGAACTCGGCGCGCAATTCCGCCGGCAGTGCATTTTCCAGGGCATCGACGGCGATGCCGGGCCGGTGCGCCACGGCGAGATGGGCGAGATCGAACAAGCGTCGCCAGCGCGACCAGCCCTCGAGGCCGGCGAATGCATCCGCCCCCAGGATCAGGACCAGGGGTGTGTCGGTGCCAAGCTCCGCGCGCAGTGCGGCGAGGGTGTCGACCATGTAGCCCGGCGTGGTCTGGAATACTTCGTGTTCATCGAGGACGAAGCGTGGATTTCCGGCGATTGCGAGCCCCACCATGTCCCGCCGGGCCACCGCTGGCGCCACCGGGGCGGGACGGTGCGGTGGCATGCCGCCGGGCAGGAAACGCACCTCGGCCAGCCCCAGCACCTCGGCCATTTCCTCCGCCAGGCGCAGGTGGCCGAGGTGGATGGGATCGAATGTGCCGCCCAGCAGCCCGATGGGCGCAGTGACGGCTGATGGGTGACAGGTGACGGGAACGGTCACGGGTAAGGTTGTCACCCGTCACTGCCTCACGTGTCCATCGCCCAGCACCACCCACTTCTGGCTGGTGAGGCCTTCCAGGCCGACCGGACCACGGGCGTGGATCTTGTCGGTGGAGATGCCGATCTCGGCGCCCAGGCCGTATTCGAAGCCGTCGGCGAAGCGGGTGGATGCGTTGACCATCACCGAGCTGGAGTCCACCTCGCGCATGAATCGCATGGCATTGGGGTGGTTGGTGGTGAGGATGGCGTCGGTGTGATGCGAGCCGTAGCGGTTGATGTGGGTGATGGCCTCGTCCAGATCCGCCACCACCTTGACGCTGATGATGGGCGCCAGGTACTCGGTGGACCAGTCCTCTTCCGTGGCATCCACCACACGCGCGCCGGGCACGCCGGCGAGGATTGTTTTCGCCGCGGCGTCGCAGCGCATCTCCACGCCCTTGGCGGCGAACAGGACGCCGATCGCGGGCAGGAAGGCGGCCGCCGCCCGCGCATGCACCAGCAGCGACTCGGTGGCGTTGCATGGGCTGTATTTCTGGGTCTTGGCGTTTTCGGTGACGCGCAGGGCCTGCTCCATGTCGAACTCGGCGTCGACATAGGTGTGGCAGTTGCCGTCCAGGTGCTTGATCACCGGCACCCGCGCTTCCTGGCTGATGCGCTCGATAAGGCCCTTGCCGCCGCGCGGGATGATGACGTCCACGTATTCGGGCAGGGTGATGAGGTGCCCCACCGCGGCGCGGTCGGTGGTCTCCACCATCTGCACCGCGTCGGCGGGCAGGCCGGCGCTCCCCAGGGCCTGACGCACCAGATGCCAGAGCGCGAGGTTGGACTGGATGGCTTCGGAGCCACCACGCAGGATGCATGCGTTGCCGCTCTTGATGGCGAGCGAGGCGGCCTCGATGGTGACGTTGGGCCGGCTCTCGTAGATCATGCCGAACACGCCCAACGGCACGCGCATGCGGCCGACCTGGATGCCGGAAGGCTGCTGCCGGACATCGCTGATGCCACCGATCGGGTCGGGCATGGCGGCGAGCTGCTCGCTCGATGACCTTGTCGGTCAGGCGCAGGCGGTCCACCATGGGGGCCGCCAGCCCGGCGGCCTCGGCGCGCTGGATATCGGCGGCGTTGGCGGCCGCGAGCGGCGCCCCGGCCTCGCGCAGGGCCCGTGCCAGGGCGAAGAGCGCATCATTGCGGGCGCGCGTGGTCGAGCGCGCCATCGCCGTTGCGGCCGCACGGGCGCGGCGGCCCATGTCCTGCATGTACTGGTCAATGTCCATAGTCCTATCCCGATTCCTGGTTCAATGTGTTCATGGGGAGCCTGCCCATCAGGCCCAGACCCAGGGTTTTCAGTATCGCCCACGGGTCCTCGCGCAACAGGCCCTTGGCGGCGCGGTCGGCACGCGCGATCTGGACCATGGCGAAGGCCAGGCCGCGCGGACTGAAGCGGTTCACGGCCCGCGTCAGGGCGGGCTGGCGGGTTTTCCAGACATTCAGCCTGGCCATCCCCGCCGGGATCGATTCGCCCCGGTGCAGTCCCTGGCCGAGCTGGTACAGGACGCGCAGGTCCTGGGCCAGCAGCCAGATGACCAAGGGGGGCGCCTCCCCTTCGCCGGCCAGGCCATCGATGATGCGGCAATAGCGCGCCGCATCGCCATCGAGCAGTGCACCGGCCAGGTCGCCGGCATCATAGCGGGCGACATCGAGCACCGCCTCGCGCACCGCATCGAGACTGACCGGACCGGGCGACAGCAGCAGGGCGAGCTTCTCGATCTCCTGGTGGGCCGCGAGCAGGTTGCCTTCCACCCGGGTGGCCAGCCAGGCCAGTGTATCGCGCTCCGCCTTGAGTCCGTGCCGCGCCATGCGCTCGGCGATCCAGGCCGGCAACCGGTCCGGCTCCGGCTCCCAGATCTGGATCAATGCGCCGGCCTGATCAAGCGCGGCGAACCAGCGCGTCTTCTGCATCGCCTTGTCGGCGCGCGGCAGGATGACGACCAGCACGGTGTCGGGCGGCGGCCGGGCACACCAGGCCTCCAGGGTCTTGCCGCCCTCGACGCCGGGTTTGCCATTGGGCAAGCGCAGCTCGACCAGGCGGCGGCTGGCGAACAGTGACAATGAATCGAATCCGGCCAGCCAGGCCGACCAGTTGAAGCCGGGCTCGACCTGATTCGAGAGGCGTTCGCCGAAGCCATGCTGGCGGGCGGCGCGACGGATCGTCAACACTGCCTCGTCGACCAGCAAGGGCTCGTCGCCGCTGACCGCATAGACCGGCTTGAGACCCCGACCCAAGGCCGCCTCCAGCTGCTCCGGGCGCAACCTCATCGTGTCGGCAGAAAACTGAGGCGACGCAGGATCTGGCGCAGGCTGTCATCCTCCATCTCACGCCAGAGCATGACCTCCTCGGCCTCCTTGGCCAGTTGCAGTGCATCGCTGTAGGCGAAATCGCGACTGCGTTGCAGGAGGGTGGGCGGCACCCGCTCGCCGCCACCCGCATCGAGCACGGTCAGGGTGAGCGTCTGCTCGAGCCGGTATTCACGCACCTTGCCGGCCCCGGACAGGGACAGGATGGTCTTGCGGCGCGTCTCCTCACCCAGACGGATGACGATCCGGGCCGATTCACGCGGCGCCAGCTTGCCCTCGGCCTCCAGAAACGCGCGCAGGCGGACCGCCAGGGCCGAACCCTCCGCAGCCTCGACATGGGCTGCATCGAAGGGCAGGCTGGCCTGGCCACGCAGGCGGAAGCCGCAACCGGCCAGCAGGCCGGCGCCGGCCAGGGCAGCGATCGATTTCAGTGCTTCGCGGCGCATGTGGGCTCCTGTACTGGATGGACGGGGAGCGGTTCCGCCGTCAGGGTTTGCGGACCTGTCACGTGACCGTTTCAGACCACGATGTTGACCAGCCGTCCCGGCACCACCACCACCTTCTTCGCCGGCCGGTCCTCCATGTGCCGCCGCGCCTCGGGACTGGCCAGCGCCGCGGCCTCGATGGCCTCGCGGCCGGCATCGGCGGCCACCGTGAGCTTGCCGCGCAGCTTGCCGTTCACCTGCAGCATCAGCTCGATCTCGTCGCGGACCAGGGCGGCTTCGTCCACCGCCGGCCAGGGTGAGCCGACCAGGCAGGCGCCCGGCCTGAGCGCCTTGATCAGGATGCGGCAGATGTGCGGGACGATGGGCGCCAGCATCAGGACGATGGCCTCCAGGGCTTCCTGCTTCACCGAGCGGGTTGCCTCATCCTCGCCTTCCACCTTGGCCATGGCGTTCATCAGCTCCATGATGGCGGCGATGGCGGTGTTGAATTGCTTGCGGCGCTCGATGTCGTC
>CAZOZD010000164.1:0-5221 GCA_964584195.1 uncultured Burkholderiales bacterium | reverse complement strand
GTTGCTGACCTCATGCCTGGAATATCGGCCGGGTGCGGAAAATCTTGATCCGTGTCCGTGGTGCGGATGAAAAAAAACCGGCCCCGAAGGGCCGGTCCGCGGTGAGCGGTGCCGAAACTCAGTCGACCTCGATCTGGTTGTTCTCGATCAGCACACCGAGCAAGTTGTCCACGTCACCCAGTCCTTGCAGGGTGAGGATGTGGATTGCGGCCTCCGGACCCTCGCCATCCGGGTCGAACAGCACCCGTGCATGCTGGCCCTGCTGTTCGATGCTCAGGTATTCGCCCAGCTGGTCGAGCGCGATGTCGTCAGGCATCAGGTCGCCCATGCGCAGGATGTCGCCACCCTGTTCCGGCCGCCCGAGGTCGAAGTCCTTGACCAGCAGCGGCTTGTCGAGGTTTTCCTCGGTGAGGTCGTATACATCGCCCACGCTCGGCAGGACATTGGCGAACATGTCGCCATAGCCGTTTGCAGGCGCGGCATCGTTGTCCTCAATGGTGATGGTGACATCGGCCTTGTCGAGGCGGATGCCATCGAACACGTCGCCCGGACCGTCGGCGCTGATCAGCCTGAAGTAGGCGTATTCCTCGCCTTCATGCACCTCGTCGTCGACGGCGGTGACCGTGACGGCGAAGCTCATGCCGTTGAGGTTGTGGTCGCCACCGACCGCGGTCACGGTCATGGCGTATTGCCCCTCTCCGAGGCTGGCGAGGCTGACGTCGTACTTGCCGCTGGCATCGCGGGCTTGCGCCGAGAGCAGGTAGTCCTCGCCATCGGTGGCCGTTCCGCTGACCGCGAAGGTCACCACCACCGATTCGCCTGCGGCCAGGATGGCATTTCCGCCGGCCCGGTAGGTGACGTTGAAGGTGGTGTCCGCACGGTTGTTCGACCCCTCGACGATGTCTGCACGTCCGGAGTTCTCGTTGGCCGGGCTGCGGTCCAGTTGCCAGTTGCCCGCGAGTGTGGGTTCCGGAGTCGGTTCCACGGTGGGCTCAGGAGTCGGTTCCACGGTGGGCTCGGCGCCCGTTACGCCGCCGAATGGCAGCTCTTGTGCTTCACCCGGGGCGCCCGGGAAGGAGTAATCCAAGGGTTCTACGCCTTCACTGATGCGCAGCAGGCGGACGAAGGAGCTGCCGCCGTTCTCGCCGCCGCCACCCAGACCGGCTGCGGCCGCTTCGAGTTCGGCGTCAAGGTCGCGCCCTTCTTCCAGCGCCTGGATCACCTGATCGATTTCGCCACCTTGCGTTACAGCGGCTTCCTCCGGGCCGGTGGCCGGGACGCCGGTTTCGGCGCTCATCAGGTAGCTTTCTTGTGGCAGGACGGTGAGTTCACGGCCATCGCTCATGGCCAGGGTGACCGTTCCGCCGGTGGATGTGATGACGGTCTCGCCTTCGCGGAGAAGATCTCCTGCAGCGAGCCGCCGCGTACTGCCGTCCATCGCGCGGGCGAATGCTTCACCTTCGACCGCGATGACGGTGGCAATGACTTGCATGGGGATCGTGGCGTTCATGACAGCCTCCTTTCCAACCGCGATGTGGCGGAATGAAAGCCTGTGGCTGGTACTATAGGCCGTGCGGGCCAAACGCCTATTGGACAAAGGTGGGCAGCCAGCCATCGCCGGCTGTTTCGGGCTCAGGCCCGGGCTGTCCGGTCGATGACCTGGCCCCGGCGTGCATCGTGGGGGAAGAGCAGGGCGACGATCTCCTGGGCAACGGATGCGGTGCCGGGCAGGGCGGCCTTGCTTTCGCCGGGGTGGCTGCGGGCACGCTGGGGACTGTCGATGGGGCCGGGGATGAACAGGTTGATGCGCGGCCTGGGCGGTTTTTCCCATTCTTCCGCCTGGACCCTGAAATAGGCGGCGAGTCCGGCCTTGGCGGCGGCAAAGCCGCCCCAGTATGCGCTTGGTTGCTGGCCCGGGGTGGCACCGACGAGGACCACGCTGGCGTCGGTGGCGGCCTTGAGCAGGGGCTCGCAGGCCCGGTCGATGGCGAACGGGGCAATGCAGTTGACCCGGTACAGCTGTTGCCACTCTCCGACCGTTTGCAGGGTCAGCGGGCTCAATTGGTCGAAACGGGCGGCGCAATGGATGATGCCGTCGATGCGGCGCAACTGGCTGGCAATGGCCTGGGCCAGGCTGTCGAAGTCACGGTCCTCGGCGGCGGCGAGATCCACGGGCAGGATGGCAGGCATGGCGCCGCCGGCGGCGAGGATTTCGTCGTACACCTTTTCCAGCTTGCCCACAGTGCGGCCAAGAAGCACCACCGTGGCCCCCCGGCTGGCGGCTTCGAGGGCGCATGCGCGGCCGAGGCCGCTGCCGGCGCCGGTGACCAGGATGACGCGGTCCTTGAGGGGCGGATGGATTGGTTCGGCGGGCAGGGGGGATGGTGTCATGGTGTGTTTTCCAGGATCAGGCGGGCGCATTGTACGCCGCTTGCCACCGCGCCTTCGAGGGTGGCGGGATAGGGACCGGCGGCGTAGTCGCTGGCCAGATACAGGCGTTCATGGAGTTGCAAGGGTGGGCGCGGCAGATCGGGCCGGCAGGCGAATGTGGCGCGCTTCTCGGTGATGGCCAGGCTGTCGATCCGTTCGGGCAGGGGGCCAAAACGGTCTTCAAGGCAACGGAGGTAGCTGGCCTCGCGGCTCGCCCGATCCTGGCGCAGATGCGGGCCGTCGGCGCTGGTGACCACGGCCACCACGCCGGGGGCGATGTCGTCGCGGGCGAATGCCCAGGGTGCCTGGCCGGGTCCCAGGCCCAGCATGGGGTATGGGAAGGGCAGGGGCGCGGCAAAGCGCAGCCAGGTGGTATGGATGGGCTCCCACGCCGGCGCGGGTGGGTGTGTGCCGGCCGGCATGAATTCACCCACATGGGCCGGATGACAGGCGACCACCACGGCGGCATAGGCGGTGCCGTCGTGGGCACCGTTGTACAGGGCCGCAAGCTCGCTCGCCTTGACGCGATGGCCGAGCCGAATCTCGCCGCCGCGATGGCGGATGAAGTCCGCCGCCGGAGCGCAGAACAGGCGGTCGAGGTCGCTGCGGGCGAACAGGAAGTCGGAGTCGGCGCGGGTTTGCATGAGGCTGTCGCGCAGTACGTTGCAGAATACCTGGGCGCTGGCGGTCTCGATCGGTGTGTTCAGCGCGGCGACGCAGATCGGCCCCCACAGCCGTTCGATGAGCGCCGGCGGTTGGCCGACGAGCAGTTCAGCGACGGGCAGGTCGCGGTCGAACCGGAAACGGCGGCGCTTGAGGCGGGCGATGAATGTGGCTGCAGCCAGTTTTTCGCCCAGGCTCAGGCCGTGTGCAGCGAGGAGTCCCCAGGCGAGGTGCAGCGGTGCCGGCAGGCGCGGCAGGCGCAGACGAAAACCGGGCAGGATCAGTTCGAGCGGGCGACGGTCGATGAGGGGCAGGGTGCCCAGGCGTTCGAGCAGGCGGAGGATTTCCCTGTATGCGCCGATCATCAGGTGCTGGCCGTTGTCGACGTACAGGGTCTGGCCGCAGCTCTTCCAGGCCACGCTGCGGGCACGACCGCCGAGCTGGCGGGCCGATTCGAACACGGTCACCGGCACCCCGGCGTCGGTGAGTTCCATGGCGCAGGCGAGTCCCGCCCAGCCGCCGCCGATGATCGCTACCGGAGCCGGCATTTCAGCCCTTCAGCCAGGCGGCGAGCGCCACGCCATATTTGACCGGGCGCGCCAGGCGGACGCGCCGGTGCAGGACCGGATAACCTTCGCGGGCGATCCGGCGCAGGGTGGCGCGGTAGATCGCCGCCATCACCAGACCGGGCCGCTGCGCCTTGCGGTCGGCCGCGGGCAGCCGTGCCAGCGCATCGTCGTAGGTCGCCTCGGCGCGTTCGCGCTGGTCGGCCATGAGCGTGCGGAATGCATCGCTGTCGCGCCCGGCCAGGATGTCCGCCTCGTTCACGCCGAACCGCGCCAGATCATCCTGAGGCAGGTAGATGCGGCCACGGCGGGCATCCTCGCCGACGTCGCGGATGATGTTGGTGAGCTGGAACGCGAGCCCCAGTCGTTCGGCGTACTCCAGGGTGGCGCGTTGGGTATGGCCGAAGATGCGCGCCGCCACCTCGCCCACCACACCGGCGACCCGGTGGCAATACAGGCGTAACTGGCTGAAATCGGCATAACGGTGGGTGTCGAGATCCATCGCCATCCCGGCCAGTATTTCTTCCAGGAGTTCGCGCGGGATCGCGTATTCATCCACTCCGGCGCGTAGCGCGCGGGTGACCGGATGGGTGGGGACGCCGGCATACATGCGCTCGATCTCGCCTTGCCACCAGGCCAGCTTCATGCGTGCGACGCCTGGGTCGCGGCATTCATCGACCACGTCGTCCACCTCCCGGCAATAGGCGTAGAAGGCGGTGATCGCAGCGCGTCTTGGCGCGGGCAGGAAGCGGAAAGCGAGACTGAAGCTTGAGCCGCTCGCCGCGGTCTTGTCGCGGCAGTATTCCTGGGGCGTCATCGGCCGCAGTTCCCGCCGGCGCAGCCACCGCCACCGCCGGGGGTGCTTGCGGCGCTGGGGCGGGTCCCCGGCCACAGGGCGCGGCGCAGCATGTAGGGCCAGTCCAGTGCGGTGAGGCGGGGCCGCCGGGTGAACACGTCGCCTTGCGCGGCATGCAGTTTTTCCAGGATACGCTCGCCGCCCAGCACGATCAGCCGTGTTTCCAGGCCGATGCGGCCGGGCAGGGCGCGGCCGAGCGGCGCGCCGGCCTGGAGGATGCGGCGGGTGCGTTCGATCTGGGTCTTCATGAACTGTTGCCAGAGCGCATCGACCCGGCCCTCGGCGATCTGGCGTTCGGAAATCCCGAAGCGCTCCATCTCGTCCCGGGGTAGGTAGACCCGCCCTTTTTGCCAGTCGATGGCGATGTCCTGGAGGAAATTGATGAGCTGCAACGCGGAACATACCCCGTCCGACCAGGCCAGGTGGCGCGGCTCGTTGTCGCGATACAGCGCCAGGAGCAGGCGGCCGACCGGATTGGCCGACTTGCGGCAGTAGGCCATGACCTCGCCGAAATCGGCGTAGCGGGTCTTCGTCACGTCCTGAGAAAATGCATCGAGCAGGTCGTGAAACGGCGCCATGGGCAGCGCGTGGGCACGGATCGCGTGCGCCAGCGGTGCGAACAGGGGGTCGTCGGGTGTTTCGCCGCGTTCGATGGCATCGAGTTTGGCGCGGAAGCGGTCGAGCGCGGCCAGTCGTTCGCCGGCGT
>CAZOZD010000163.1:5075-5268 GCA_964584195.1 uncultured Burkholderiales bacterium | reverse complement strand
TTGAATTCCTCGGCAACGCGGAGGACGAAGCTGTTGAGTTGGGTTTGCAGACTCATGGTGGTGTTCTCCAGTGGTGGTGATCAGCCGAACCAGCGACTACGGATGACGCGCCGGCCCGTTCTCGGGGTTCCAGAAACATCGAGGCCACCGCGTTGGGTGGCCTCAGTGGGTTGCTCGATTTGCGGATCGGGAT
>CAZOZD010000163.1:0-5065 GCA_964584195.1 uncultured Burkholderiales bacterium | reverse complement strand
CCGGGCGGCGACAGCCCAAGCTGCCGTTCCAGTTCGCGCCAGTGCCGTTCCTCGAAGCGGTCAAGGCCGGCGGCACTCGCCGCCGCGCGGGCATACACGTAGCAGTCGAGCGCCTCGTTCCTCTCGCGCATCTTCTGCCACTCGCGCACCGGATAGCCGTTGCGGTCGCGCCGGGTGATCAACTGCTCGGCGCATAGTTGCTGCAGGTACTCGGCATCCACCTTGGGCAGATGGACAAAGCCGGTGGGGTAACGAATCGTGACCCCATCCTCGGCCACCTCCGGCACCTTCCTCAGGCTGTTGTAGAACTCGAGCTTGGCGATCCCGACCGCGACGGTGAACAGCTTGATGCCCCGGCGCAGTTTCTTGCCGCCGGTCGTGGCGTCCACCGCCGTCGGCGTGCCCACCAGTGCCGCGCCCTTGGCCGAGCCTTTCACCGCCATCACGCGGGGATCGCGGGCCAGTCGCACGAAGGCATAGGCCTCCTGCGTGGCGAAGCCGGTATCGAGCGCCAACCGGGCGAGCGGCAGTTGCGCGCCGGACGCGTGTGTCCATGTCTCTGCGACCAGTTCACCGAGACGTTTCCACACCACGTCGCGGGCGGTGTCGCCCATCAACACGCGATGCTCGACAAGCCACGTTTCCTTGCCGCGCCCGAAGGCCCAGATGGAGACTTCGATGCGATCTTTCTGCACGTCGGCCCCAGCCGTGAGAAGGAGACCGCCCGCAGGTACGCTGCCCAGCGAATAGTCCTCGCGCCGTTCCAGCAGGTGCTGCCAGTCCGGCGCTTCGCCTTCCTCGACCCAGGCCTCGCCCAATTCGGAGTTCTTGAACGCCTTGATGGTCGCCACCGAGCGGCTCTCCGACATGGCGGCCTTTTCCCACGATGCTGCAATCTCGCGCCACTTGCGCCAGGGACTGTAGAGGCTGGACAGGTGAAACCCGGCGCTCGTTCCTATTCCTTGCGCCATCCATTGCCCAAGTTCGAGCATCTTGGGTTTGTGATGCTCGGCGATCGATGTTTCGCAGTCTTCGCAAAGATATGCGGCGGTTTCCGGCTGTCCGCGATCCCAGCGCAGCCGCTCGAATCTCAGCCACTGGCGGTGACCACAATGCGGACACGGCACAAAGTAGCGACGCTGGTCAGACGCCTCGTATTCCCGCTCGATGATGCTCGCCCCCGCGATGGTGGGCGTGGACACCAGCAGAATCTTGCGCCGCGCAAACGTCCGGGTACGTGCTTCGGCCAGATGAATCGCATCACCCTCGCCATCGACGTCCAGCGGATAGGCATCCACCTCGTCGAGGAAGAGATACCGTACCGGCATTGAGCGCAGGCCGACAGCCGAGTTGGCCCCGGTCATCACCAGCACGCCGCCGCGAAACTCCTTCATCAGCACCGTGTTGCCGGAGTCCCGGCTCCTAGGCGGGGCGATGATGTCCTGCAGCACCGGCGACTCCTCAATGAGGGGATCGATGCGGTGCTTGGAATTGCGCTGCGCCATTTCGGTCGTCGGCCAGACGATCATCATCGGGCCGGGCGCGTGATGGATGGCATAACCCACCCAGTTGAGGCCCAGTTCCGTGCCGCCCACCTGCGCACCTTTCATGAGCACCACGCGTTCCACCGGCGATGCCGGGGACAGGCAGTCCATGATCTCGCGCAGGTAGGGCGTGCGCGCATTGCGCCAGCGCCCGGGCTCGGCCGATTCCTTGGTCGAGAGCATCCGGTAGCGCTCGGCCCATTCGGATACGGTCAGGCGTGGATCGGGCCGCAGACCTTCGCGCCAGGCGCGTTCGATCTCAAGCGCCCCTTCGTAATCGTCCGCCTTCATCCGTCCACCTTCGGCACAAACTCCCCCAGTTCCTCCAGATGCACACGCACTGCGACATCGAGTGCCACGAACAGGGTGTGCTCATCGATGCCCAATTCCGCTGCGAGGATCGGTGTGATGCGATTCGGCCAGTTGATCCACGCCTCCCGTTCAGCCCGCGCCAGCTTGAAGACGTGGGCGATGGCTTGCGCCCGGTCGACCAGTTCCCCTTTGAGCTGTGCCAGGCGCACCTTGTTGGTTTGCGCCTTGACCACCTCGTTGACCGTGCGGGCTTGCAGTAGCGAAGCACCGCCGGTCGAAAGTGCCGGCGCTGCCGCCTCCGTCTCCTGGGGCCGAGCGCGGGGCGATTCGACAGCAGTAGGCGCAGCCTTGATCGGGGCTGCTTTCCGGGCAGGCACGGTGTTCCGTGCCCACTCCAGATCGGCCCTGTTCGGCTCGATCGTTCCATCCGGCTCGGGCGTGATGCGCCCGCTATCGATCGCCTTCTTGACCGCCACGTGAGAGACGCCGCGATGCCTGGCGTAAGCGCGTATCGACAGACCCATGATCTACATCAAGCCCATCGCAGAGGTTCTCCAACGTCGCGATTCAGAGCTTGGCTTTCCTCCATAGAAGCGCGTTCATGCCATCACCATCAACCACATTGCGGGAGACAAACATGTACGCCAACAAACTGGACACCCTTGGCAAGAAACTGGCCGATACCGCCCTGACCCTGCTGGTACGCCTTTATCCGGAAGTGCGCACCGCGAGCACCACGGAACTCGATGCCGCCTGCGCGGCGATGCGCGCCAAGTCAAGGTCGGTGATCGACGAGTTGATCGATGACGCCAAGGGCGCACCCGGGGTGGCGCACATCGCGCTTCAGACCGCAGCCCTGACGCTCGCCCACGAGGGCATCCAGGTACTCAAGGCAGGGCGCAAATAAATCTGCGAAGCCAGGCCAGAAAGAGCTTGGCTTCTCGTTCGAACAGCGCCTGAATGCAATCACCATCAACGCCAACACAAGGAGACGACCATGAGCAAGCAAGCCGCCAAAACCCTCGAAACCCTGCTCCAGCAGATCGCGCTGGATCACCTGTTCATCGAAACCCTGGAAACCCGCAACAGCGACCGGCTGGACTTCCACGAGGTCAGCGCCTGGGGCGTCAAGAGCGCCCTGATGGCGGCCTACGAAGCGGGCCGGCAGGCCGCGAAGCAGGACTGAAAAAGAAGCGAAAAACGCTTGGCTTTACTTCCGAACAGCGCGTTCATGACCACACCATCAACCACCACGAAGGAGCATCAAATGGCCACCATGCAACTGACCCCTGCCCAGCACGCGATCCTCGCCTATGCGATCGAGCACACCGGCGGCAAGATCGAATGGTTCCCCGACAACATCAAAGGCGGTGCCCGCACCAAGGTGCTGGAGGGCCTGTTCAACAGGGCCCTGATTACCCGCGACAGCACCGACTGGTTCGTCGCCGCCGAGGGCTACGACGCCCTGGGGCGCGCCCGCCCCACCCCGGCCACCATTCACCCCGACCCCGAGGTCGAGGCCGCCGTGTCGGCAGCCGAGGCCAACTGGGCGCAAGAAAAACAGGACGCGGCCAAGCGACTTCTCAAGGTGGCCGTCGAGGGCAAACCTCGCACCCGCGAGAACAGCAAGCAGGCCGCCGTGATCCAGATGCTGCAGCGTCCGGAGGGGGCCACCATCAACCAGATCTGCGCAGCCACGGGCTGGCAGGCGCACACGGTGCGCGGCACCTTTGCCGGCGCGTTCAAGAAGAAACTCGGGCTCACCATCACCTCGGAAAAACCCGACGGCGGCGAGCGTATCTACCGGGTCAGTTGAATTCGAGATGGGGTGGCGGCATATCCACGTCACCCCAACGCGATCTCATAAATAGCTTGGCTTCCCGATTGAACAGCGCGTTCATACGACTGTCATCAACCACCAGGAGCAACCGCCATGACCACCGAAATCAGCAGCAACGCCAGCCCCCTCCGTGTCCGGTTCACCCGCAAGCCGGTCGACTTGCAGGAGGTGCTGGCGGCCACGCCCTACGACGAACGCCCGGAGCCGGTGGTGATCAGCGAAACCCGCGAATTGACCACTACCGAGTACGATGTCTTCGCCAACACGCTGCTGCAGGATCGCGACTGGCTGGCCGGCAAGGGCGGGTACCCCGACCACGCCACTCGGCACGTCGTCGAAGTCAAGGCCGAGAATCGCAAGACCCTGTACGTCGACCCCTCGGGCAGCGCCTACGGGCGGTACGTGGGCATCGCCGTAGAAGCCTGAAAAATGATTCAGAAAGCGCTTGGCTTCTCAATCGAACAGCGCGTTCATACGGGTGTCGCAACGATCAACCCAGGAGACAACGATGACCACCAAGCAAACCATCCCCGCCACCCAGAACGAGGCCTGGGGCTTTTTTGGCACGATGAACGACAACGCCGAAGCCGCCTGGCCGATCGCCATGACTGCGATCTCGGACGCCACCTACCAGCCTCTCGAATCGGTCAGACTGTTCCTCGACAGCCGCCACGGACGCCACTTTGCGGATGACGTCCTCAACGAAATGCTGCGGGGCCACACGATCCAGCAAGCCATCGAGGCCGCAGTAACGCGGTGGATGGGCTGGACGATTGGCCGCCAGACCAGCAAGGACTACGGCATCCCCAAGGGCATGCCTTACCTCACCGGCTTTGTGATCCACTGCGAGGTGACCGACGAATCCTTCGAAGCCCAAGCGGCGTAAGGAGATCGACATGGCCGCCGTCGTCACCACTCCGCAACTTGAAGCGAACTACGACAAGTTCATCGCCGAACTGACGACTCTCACCCGCAAATACGGGGTGGCGATCCAGTCAGTCGGCGGTGTCATCCTCGCCGACAACCCCGGCGAGTTCCGCGACGTCACCTACGTGGCCGACATCACCAGCGGCGACTTGCTGCCCGAGTTCCCCTCTGCCTGAGAGGGCATCGAACACAACGCCATCGGACTGCCGGATGGCCTGCGCCCCGGCATAGTCCTGCCAGCGCCGCACAATCACATCGACGTACTTCGGATCCAGTTCGATCAGCCGTGCCTTGCGGCCTGACTTGTGGGCAGCGATCATCGTGGTGCCCGACCCACCAAAGGGGTCAAGCACCACATCACCCGGGCGACTCGAATTGCGGATGGCGCGTTCCACCAGTTCCACCGGCTTCATGGTCGGGTGCAGATCGTTCTTCTGCGGCT
>CAZOZD010000162.1:0-5272 GCA_964584195.1 uncultured Burkholderiales bacterium | reverse complement strand
CCCACCTCGACCCCACGCGGCGCGATGATGTAGCGCCGCTCGCCATCGGCGTAGCAGAGCAGGGCGATGTTGGCGGTGCGGTTCGGGTCGTACTCGATGCGCTCGACCCGAGCCGGAATGCCATCCTTGTTGCGACGGAAATCAATGATCCGGTAATGCTGCTTGTGACCACCCCCCTTATGCCGGGTGGTGATGTGACCGTTGTTGTTGCGACCCGCCTTGCGCACCTGCTTTTCAACCAGGGCGGCATGCGGGGCACCCTTGTGCAAACCCGGAGTGACGACCTTGGTGACCGCGCGACGACCCGCGGATGTCGGCTTGACCTTGACCAGTGCCATGACTTATTCCCCCGCCACGAAGTTGAGTTCCTGACCGGGCTTCAGGCACACATAGGCCTTCTTCCAGCTGTCGCGACGACCGAAATGACGACCGAACCGCTTCACCTTGCCCTTGACGTTGGCGACCTTGACGTCACCCACCTCGACCTTGAACAGCAGCTCCACGGCCGCCTTGATTTCCGGCTTGCTGGCGTCGCGCGCGACGCGGAAGGCCACCTGCCGATTCTTGTCGGCAAGCATAGTGGACTTCTCGGAAATCACCGGGGCGAGGATGACCTGCATCAGACGCTCTTCGCTCATCTTGACCGCGTTCATGCGTACAACTCCTCGAAAGACTTCACCGCGTCACGCGTGAGCAACACGCGGTCATAGCGGATCAGGCTGACCGGGTCGGCCTGATGCGGCTCAAGCACCAGCACATTGGCCAGATTCCGCGAAGACAGCCAGAGCGCATCATCGAGCTCCGGCGTGATGATCAACACCCGGTTGTCGATCCCCATGCCCTTGATCTTGCCGGCCAGAAGCCTGGTCTTGGGTGCCTCGACGCCGATGGCCTCGATCACATGCAGGCGATCATCGCGCACCAGTTGCGACAGGATGGCCGCCATGCCGGCGCGATACATCTTGCGATTGACCTTCTTGCCGAAGTTTTCCTCGGGACTGTTCGGGAAGGCCCGACCACCACCACGACGAATATTGGTCGAGGTCATACCAGCACGGGCATTGCCGGTACCTTTCTGCCGGAAGGGCTTCTTGGTACTGTGCCGCACCTCGGCACGGGTCAGCTGCTTGCGGTTACCACTGCGGGCGTTCGACTGATACGCAGTGACCAGCTGGTGCACCAGGGCCTCGTTGTACTCGCGGGCAAAAATCGCGTCGGCAGCGGACACGGATCCAGCATCCCGACCTTCCTCATTGATCAACTTGAGATCCATCACGCACCCCCCTTCACGGCCGGCCGCACCACCACCTCGCCACCCTTGGGACCCGGCACGGCGCCCTTGACCAGCAGCAACTGGCGACCCGAATCGACACGGACAACCTCGAGATTCTGGGTCGTGCGCCTGACATTACCCATCTGGCCGGACATCCGCTTGCCCGGGAAGATCCGGCCCGGATCCTGGGCCTGGCCAATGGATCCCGGAACATTGTGGGAGCGGGAGTTGCCGTGGCTGGCGCGCTGCGAACCAAAGTTGTGCCGCTTGATGGTTCCGGCAAACCCCTTGCCCTGAGTCACCCCGGACACATCGACCATCTGGCCGACCTGGAACAGCTCGACGCTCAATGCGGCACCCGGGGCATACTGGCCCACCACGCCCGCATCGACACGGAACTCTGCCAGGCCCTGCGCGGCCTCGACACCGGCCTTGGCGAGATGCCCCGCCTCGGCACTGTTGATACGACTCGGCTTGCGACTGCCGAAGGCAATCTGGAGCGCGACGTAACCATCGCTTTCCGCCGTCTTGACTTGACTGACGCGGTTGTTCGACATGTCCAGCACGGTCACCGGCACGGAAGCACCGTCCTCGGTGAAAATGCGGGTCATGCCGATCTTCCGACCGACAAGGCCTAGGCTCATTTTTTTTCCTTTACTCGACGCCGACTGCAATTGGCCGGCGGGTTAAAAATGCAAAGCGCGGGATTATACCTCCCGCGCTCGACAACGCAAGCGGTTTCGATTACTGGAGCTTGATCTCCACATCCACCCCGGCGGGCAGATCAAGCTTCATCAGTGCGTCGACGGTCTTGTCGGTGGGATCGACGATGTCCATCAGGCGCTTGTGGGTACGAATCTCCAGTTGGTCGCGCGAGGTCTTGTTGACGTGCGGCGAACGCAGGATGTCAAAACGCTCGATCGCGGTCGGCAGGGGCACCGGACCCTTGACCACTGCGCCAGTGCGCTTGGCGGTATCGACGATCTCGGAGGCCGACTGGTCGATCAGCTTGTAGTCATAACCCTTGAGGCGAATACGGATTTTCTGGCTTTGCATGTTCAGCTTCCTGTGAGGAGTCAGGAGTGAGGCGCGGGGAGGAGTATCAGGGCCACCCCACTCCCCTCCCCTCACACCTCACGAATTTACTCGATGATCTTCGACACCACGCCGGCGCCGACGGTGCGGCCGCCTTCGCGGATCGCAAAGCGCAGACCCTCTTCCATCGCGATCGGCGCAATCAGGTTCACCGTAATCGCAATGTTGTCGCCCGGCATCACCATCTCGGTCCCCGCCGGCAGGTCAATCGTGCCCGTCACGTCCGTGGTGCGGAAGTAGAACTGCGGCCGGTAGCCGTTGAAGAACGGGGTGTGGCGGCCGCCCTCTTCCTTCGACAGCACATACACCTCGGCATTGAACTTGGTGTGCGGGGTGATACTGCCCGGCTTGGCCAGCACCTGGCCACGCTCAACTTCCTCACGCTTGGTGCCACGCAGCAGCACGCCAACGTTGTCGCCGGCCTGACCCTGGTCAAGCAGCTTGCGGAACATTTCGACGCCGGTGCAGGTGGTCTTGGCCGTGGGCTTGATGCCAACGATCTCGACTTCTTCGCCGACCTTGATGATGCCGCGCTCGACGCGGCCAGTCACCACAGTGCCACGACCAGAGATGGAGAACACGTCTTCCACAGGCATCAGGAAGGGCTTGTCAATGGCGCGCTCGGGCTCGGGGATGTAGCTGTCCAGAGCGTCGGCAAGCTTGAAGATGGAGGCTTCGCCGATGTCGCTCTGGTCACCTTCGAGGGCCTTGAGCGCGGAGCCGATGACGATGGGGGTGTCGTCACCCGGGAAGTCGTACTTGGACAGCAGCTCGCGCACTTCCATCTCGACGAGTTCGAGCAGCTCGGCGTCGTCCACCATGTCGGCCTTGTTCATGTACACAATGATGTAGGGCACACCCACCTGACGCGCCAGCAGAATGTGCTCGCGGGTCTGCGGCATGGGGCCGTCGGCGGCCGACACAACCAGGATCGCACCGTCCATCTGGGCAGCACCGGTGATCATGTTCTTGACGTAGTCGGCGTGGCCGGGGCAGTCGACGTGCGCATAGTGACGGTTGGCCGTCTCATATTCGACGTGCGCCGTGTTGATGGTGATGCCGCGCGCCTTCTCCTCCGGCGCAGAGTCAATGTCAGCGTAGTTCTTCGCCGCCCCACCAAACTTCTTCGACAGAATCGTCGTGATCGCCGCCGTCAGGGTCGTCTTGCCATGGTCAACGTGACCAATCGTCCCTACGTTTACGTGCGGCTTCGTACGCTCAAATTTTTCCTTGGCCATTTGTCTGGATTCCTTACTTCTTGCTGTTGATCACGGCTTCCGCGACGCTCTTCGGCGCCTCGGAATAATGCTTGAATTCCATGGAGTAGGTTGCACGCCCCTGCGACATCGAGCGCAGGTCGGTCGAGTAACCAAACATCTCCGCCAGCGGCACTTCGGCACGGATGGCCTTTCCACCCGGCAGGTCGTCCATGCCCTGGATGATGCCACGGCGACGGTTGAGGTCACCCATGACATCACCCATGTAGTCCTCGGGAGTTTCCACCTCGACCGCCATCATCGGCTCCAGCAGAGCTGGACTGGCCTTGCGCATGCCGTCCTTGAAGCCCAAAATCGCGGCCATCTTGAAGGCCTGCTCGGAAGAGTCGACCTCATGGTACGAACCGTCGAACAGGGTGACCTTGACGTCCACCACAGGGAATCCCGCCAGGACGCCATTGTTGAGCGCATCCTGGAGACCCTTGTCCACGGCCGGGATGTATTCGCGCGGCACCGTGCCACCCTTGATGGCATCGACAAACTCGTAGCCCTTGCCCGCCTCGTTAGGCTCCAGCTTGAGCCAGACATGACCATATTGGCCCTTGCCGCCCGACTGCTTGACGAACTTGCCTTCGCTTTCGACGGGCTTCTTGATCGCCTCGCGATACGCCACCTGCGGTGCACCCACATTGGCCTCGACGTTGAACTCACGTCGCATCCGGTCGACGATGATCTCCAGGTGCAGCTCACCCATCCCGGAGATGATGGTCTGCCCGGACTCCTCGTCGGTACGGACACGGAATGACGGATCCTCCTGGGCCAGCCGGTTGAGCGCAAGCCCCATCTTCTCCTGATCAGCCTTGGTCTTCGGCTCGACAGCGACGTGGATCACCGGCTCGGGGAACTCCATGCGCTCAAGGATGATCGGCTTGTCGATGGCGCACAGGGTGTCACCCGTGATCGCCTCCTTGAGACCCACGGCTGCAGCGATGTCACCGGCGCGCACCTCCTTGATCTCTTCCCGGTTGTTGGCGTGCATCTGCAGGATGCGCCCCATGCGCTCCTTCTTGCCCTTGACCGAGTTGTAGATGCTGTCACCGGAATTGATGACTCCGGAATAAACACGGAAGAAGGTGAGCTGCCCGACATAGGGGTCGGTCATGATCTTGAAGGCCAGGGCCGAGAACGGCTCTTCATCGGAAGCGAAGCGCTGATCCGGAGAACCATCCTCCTTTTCACCCTGCACCGGAGGAATGTCGACCGGCGACGGAAGATAATCGATGACCGCATCGAGCATGGCCTGCACACCCTTGTTCTTGAAGGCCGAGCCACACATCATCGGGATGATCTCACCGGCAATGGTGCGCTGACGCAAGGCGGACTTGATTTCGGCCTCGGAAAGAACCCCCTCTTCGAGGTACTTGTTCATCAAGTCCTCGTTGGCCTCGGCCGCGGCCTCGACCATCTTCTCGCGCCACTCGTTGCAGGTATCGACGAGGTCGGCAGGAATCTCGCGGTACTCGAACTTCATGCCCTGGCTGGCATCATCCCAGAACACCGCCTTCATGCGCACCAGGTCGACCACGCCAGCAAACTTGTCTTCCGCGCCAATAGGCACCTGGATGGCCACCGGATTGGCCTTCAGACGGGTGCGCATCTGCTCGTAGACCTTGAAGAAGTTGGCACC
>CAZOZD010000161.1:0-5299 GCA_964584195.1 uncultured Burkholderiales bacterium | reverse complement strand
GACGTGGGTGTAGATCTGGGTGGTGGTGATGTCGGCATGCCCCAGCAGCATCTGCACCACGCGCAGATCGGCACCGTGGTTGATGAGGTGGGTGGCGAATGCGTGACGCAGGGTGTGCGGCGACAGATGCGCCTGGATGCCGGCGACACGGGCGTGCTGCTTGATGCGGTACCAGAACGCCTGGCGGGTCATCGCCTCGCCCCGGCCGGTGACGAACAGCGCATCGCTGGCCCGCCCGGCCAGCAACTCCGGCCGCGCCTCGGCAAGATAACGGCGCAACCAGTCCAGCGCCAGCTCGCCGAACGGCACCAGCCGTTCCTTGTTGCCCTTGCCCAGTACCCGCGCCACACCCATGTCCAGGCTCACCGCCGCCAGCGGCAAGCCAACCAGCTCGGAGACCCGGAAACCGCAGGCATAGAGCAACTCCAGCATGGCCCGGTCGCGCAGACCGAGCGCCGATTCGGTATCCGGCGCCGCGAGCAATGCCTCCACATCCACCTCCGACAGGCTGCGCGGCAGGCTGCGCGGCAGTCGCGGCGGCTCGACATGCGCGCCGGGGTCATCACTGCGCCGGCCTTGCCGCACCAGCCAGCGGTAATACCGCTTGATGGCGGTGAGCTGGCGCGCCAGGCTGCGCGCGGCGATGCCCTGACGCAATGCACGATCGGCAAGAAAACCCTGGATGTCGGCGCTGCCCGCCTCGGCAAGTCCACGCCCTCCCGTCTCCAGCCAGGCAGCGAACTGGGTGAGATCGCGGCGATAACTCTCCAGGCTGTTTGCGGCAAGGCCGTCTTCCAGCCAGAGCGCGTCGCAGAATGCGTCGATGTCAGGCGACTGGGAGGCCTTCATGGCGCAGCAGCCAGCGTTTGACCGCGAGCGGAAAGCCCTCGCGACCGTGCATGAATCCACCCAGGCCGCTCGCCGCCAGCACCCGGTGGCATGGAATCAGGATGGGCAACGGATTGTCGCCCACCGCCTGGCCCACCGCGCGCGGGGCGCTGCCCAGGTCGCGGGCAATCTCGCCGTAGGTGCGCGTCCTGCCGGCCGGGATGGCGGCGATGGCCGCCCATACCCGGCGCCGGAAGGGTGTGCCGGGTGGCACGAATGCGAGGCGGAAACGATGCGCCGGATCGGCGTAATAGGCGGCAAGTTCGACCTGTAACTCCTGGACCGCGGGGATGTTCGCGGCGCGCACGGGTGTTTCCGGAGGGAGAAAATGGATTCCAGCCAGCCCGCCGTCCGCATCCAGCCGCACACCGAGGGCCGCGCACGGCGCCGGCAGGATGGCGGCGTAGCCGTCCAGGTTCACCGGATCACAGATGCGGCCCGAGGATGCGCCTGTACCACTCGTGGAAATGCACCATGCCGTCCTCGGTGGGCGACTGGTAGGGGCCTTCCTGGCTGATGCCCTGTTCATGGAGGGCCTTGCGCCCGTTGTGCATGCCGTAACAGATGTCGTCATCCTCCACCGCCGTCTCGCGGTAGGCGGCCTGCTCGGCCTCCTTGTACTCCGGCTCGAACAGGGCGATGTCCTCCGGATAGTAATACTCGACCACGTTGAGGCAGGACTCGACCCCGGTGGGCACGATGGTGCTCACCACCAGGGTGTGTGGGTACCACTCCACCATGATGTTGGGGTAGTAGGTGAGCCAGATGGCACCGTGCTCGGGTGGCTGGCCGTTGCGGTATCTGAGCACCTGCTCGCTCCAGCGCTTGTACACGGCACTGCCGGGCCGCGCCAGGGCATGATTCACGCCCACGGTCTGCACCGACCACCAGTCGCCGTATTCCCACTTCAGCTGGTCGCAGTCGACGAACTGGCCGAGACCGGGGTGGTAGGGCACCACGTGATAATCCTCGAGGTAGACCTCGATGAAGGTCTTCCAGTTGAACCTGTAGTCGGTGATGACCGTCTTGTCGTATACGTAGCCGGAAAAATCCAGGTTCCGGGCGGCGGCCATCTTCGACAGGTCCGCCACCACGTCGCGTTTCCCCGCGAACAGCAGGCCGTTCCAGCCCTGCAGGGTCTTCTTGCCCAGATGCAGGCAGGGGTTGTTGGGGAACTGGGGAGCCCCCATGAGCTGGCCGTCGAGATCGTAAGTCCAGCGATGGAAGGGGCAAACGATGTTTTGCGCCGAACCGCGTCCCTTCAGCATCAAGGCCTGGCGGTGACGGCAGACGTTGGACATCAGCTCGACGCCCGCCTCGTTCCGCACCAGCATCTTGCCACCGCCATGCATCCAGTCGAGGACGTGGTAGTCCCCCAGCCCGGGCACCATGAGTTCGTGCCCGACGTAGCCCGGCCCCTCCTCGAACAGCAGCTTCTGCTCAAGCGCATGGATTTTCGGATCGAAATACCAGTCCACCGGCAGGGCCGGACTGGTCTTCGTGAGAACAGAAGCGCGCGCCAACTCCGACATGGCCCATTCCCCCAAAAAACAATGACAAAACGATGAAAAGGGGGGGCGATTATGCCCCCGCCCCCCCCGGGGGGGCAAGGCAAATCGACAGCCCGGGCGGCGGGACGTTCCCACCCCGTCGCCCCGGCCGCAATTCATGCAACGGTAAGACTGGCGGCTTACACTGCCACATTTTCGCCTCCCGCCCAGCCAACCGATGTCCCCGGAAAATCATCCGCTCAAGGGCAAGACCGGACTCAAACGGATCTGGAACGCCCTGTTCTATTCCATCGACGGATTCCGCGCTGCCTACCGGCACGAGGACGCATTCCGCCAGGAAACCCTGCTCGCCGTCCTGCTCACACCAGCGGCATTCGTGCTTGCCAACAATGGCGTCGAACTGGCGCTCATGATCGGCAGCCTGCTTCTGGTATTGATCGTCGAACTCATCAACTCGGCGATCGAGGCCACGGTCGATCGCATCTCCCTGGAGAACCACGCCCTGGCCAAGCGCGCCAAGGACATCGGCAGCGCCGCCGTGTTGCTGGCGCTGGCCAACGTGCTGCTGGTCTGGGCGGCGGTGCTGGCCTGGTGAAGCCGGCCTGGCGTATGCTGTAGGCCAACGCATGCCCGCCGAACCCGGGGACCCGACATGAGCACACAGGACCAACGCCACTTTCACCGCATCGCCCACGATGCCAGCGCCAGCCTCGAATCCGGCGGCGTGACCCGTGCCTGCCGGATACTGGACGTATCCTTCAAGGGCTGCCTGATCCAGCTCAGCAGCGACTGGACGCTGGATGCGGACCAGGATCACGCCCTGACCATCCACCTCGCCCCCGGACAGGACATCCGCATGCATGTCCGGCTGGCGCATCAGGACGGAAACCTGGTCGGCCTGCGCTGTATCGAGCTGGACCTCGACAGCGCCACCGAACTGCGCCGCCTGGTCGAATTCAACCTCGGCAACCCGGCCCTGCTGGAACGCGAACTGCACGCACTCATCCAGTCCTGACCTGCCGCCCCCGCAGCCACGCTCGATCACCTCATGGAAAACGGCATCATCCTCATCGGCCTGGGCCAGCTCGGCCGCCTGTTCGCCGGCGGCCTGCTGCGCACCGGTCACACGGTCATCCCGCTCAACCGGGGCGACGACCCCGCCGCGCTCGCCGCCCGTCACCCTCAGCCGGCGCTGGTCCTGGTCGCCGTCGCCGAGAACGACCTTCACCCCACCCTGGCCACCCTGCCCGCAGCCTGGCGCGACCGCACCGGCCTGTTGCAGAACGAACTCCTGCCACGCGACTGGCAGGCGCACGGGCTCATCGACCCCACGGTGATCTCGGTCTGGTTCGAAAAGAAGAAAGGCACGGACGCAAAACCCATCCTGCCCTCGCCGGTGTACGGCCCTGAAGCCGGGCGCATCTTCAACGCGCTGGCCGCCATCGACCTGCCGGCGCGGGTGCTGCGCGACGCCGCCAGCCTCGAATGGGAGCTGGTGCGCAAGAACCTGTACATCCTCACCAGCAACCTGTGCGGCCTCGTCACCGGCGGCAGCGTGGGCGAGCTGTGGACGCAGCAGCGGGCGCTGGCCGAAGCCGTGGCCGCCGAAGTGCTGGACATCCAGGAGTCGCTCACCGGCCACGCCGTCGATCGCCCCACACTGATGGCCGGACTCGTCGAGGCGTTCAACGCCGATCCGCAACACGGCTGCGCCGGACGCACGGCACCGCAACGCCTGCGCCGCGCCCTGGCCCACGCCGACGCGGCCGGCCTCGCTGTGCCGACCCTGCGCCAGATCGCCGCCCGGCCGCCGGCCTGAACCCTGGCCCGGCCGGGCACCGAGCCGTTGAGTCCACCGCCTTCCGACGCTATCATTACGACATCGACCCAGTACGCAAAAGCGGCCCCAGCACACCTCCCCCGGAGCAATACATGAACCTGTTCAGCCCCACCAACCTGCCCATGACCCTGATCGTCGCACTGATCCTGTGGTCCTGGTTCAGCTTGCTGTCCTCCCTGATCGCCCACATCTGACCCGGACTCGGGTTTTTCCATCGGCGGCGCGGACCACCCCCGCATCCACGATGGATGCGGGCGGATGAAGCCAGGCCACCTGTCCTCCCGGCCCGATCAAGGCTTTTTCCAAACCCGCCCCCATTCGATTCAGCGTTTCCTTGAAGCGCAGGACGGCACTGCGGACCGGTCAGCGAATCACCTCCCGCCCTTCCTTCTCGGCCAGCAAGGTCAGCACCCGCTCCACGCACTCGGCCACGCTCAGGCGGTCGGTGTCCAGTACCAGGTCGGGCCGTTCGGGTGCCTCATAGGGCGATGAAACCCCGGTGAAATCGGCGATCTCTCCGGCCAATGCACGCCGGTACAAGCCTTTCACGTCACGCTCGATGCAGGTTTCCAGCGTGCAGCGACAATGAATCTCGATGAAGTCGTGCGGACCGATGCGGGTCCGCAGTTGCTCCCGGTCGGCCCGGAATGGCGAGATGAAGGCGGTCAGGCAGAGAATGCCGGCATCGATGAACAGACGCACCATCTCGCCGATGCGACGCAGGTTTTCGTGCCGGTCGGCTTCGGAAAAACCGAGATCGGCACACAAGCCATGGCGGACGTTGTCGCCATCGAACACATAGGTCAGCCTGCCGGCATCGGCAAGCGTTCTTTCCACCGCGTGCGCAATCGTCGATTTTCCGGAACCGGACAGGCCGGTGAACCACAGCACCCGGCTTTTCTGGCCCAGGCGCGCCTCGCGCTGAGCGCGATCCACCAGTGGCGGGTGCCAAACCGTGTTTTCGCTCCTGGACACCTCGGCGCGCATGCGCTCTCCTTCATCCGCGTTCAACCCAGATTGTCCATTAGGACGCGGGAGGATGGCGAGACGGTTTGCGAGC
>CAZOZD010000160.1:650-5336 GCA_964584195.1 uncultured Burkholderiales bacterium | reverse complement strand
CCGAATTCGGCCTGCACGAGAGTTTTCCGATCTATTCCGGCGGGCTGGGCATCCTCGCCGGCGACCATTGCAAGGCCGCTTCCGACCTGCGCCTGCCCTTCGTCGCGGTGGGCCTGCTCTATCGCCAGGGCTATTTCCTGCAACGCATCGACAACGACGGCAACCAGATCGCCAGCTACACCGCCAGTGATTTCGACGACCTGCCCATCCAGCCAGCCATGACCCCGGACGGCCATGAGGCGCGGATCGAGATCGAATTTCCCGGCCGCACCCTGAAGGTAAAGGTGTGGGAGGCACAGGTCGGCCATGTCCGGCTCTGCCTGCTCGACACCGATCTGGCGGAAAACCGCGAGGATGACCGCTACATCACCCACCAGCTCTATGGCGGCGACAAGCAGACCCGCATCCAGCAGGAGATCGTGCTCGGCGTGGGCGGGGTGCGGGCGCTGGCGGCGCTCGGCCTCAAGCCCACGGTCTATCACATCAATGAAGGCCATGCCGCATTCCTGGTGCTGGAACGGGTGCGCGGCCTGGTGCGCGCGGGGCTACCCTTCCGCGCCGCGCTGGAGGCAGCGGCGGCGAGCACGGTGTTCACCACCCACACCCCGGTGCCGGCCGGGCATGACCACTTCGCCGAGGACATGATCTGGGAATATTTCGGCCATTGCTGCAACGATCTCGGTGTGCCGCGCGAGGAATTCATGGCCCTGGGCGGGGCCGGCCACGGCCAGGACTACAACATGACCACCCTGGCGCTGACCGGCTCACGCCACCACAACGGTGTGTCGCGCATCCATGGCGGCGTGTCGTCGCGCATCTGCGCCGACCGCTGGCCGCAGATCGCGCCCGAGGATTCGCCCATGGACTACATCACCAACGGCGTGCATGTATCCACCTTCCTCGCTCAGGAATGGCAGGACCTGTTCGACAACCGTCTCGGCTACGAATGGCGGCGGCGCCTGGGCGACTGGGAATCCGACTTCTGGCGCCAGGTGGAAACGATCCCGGACCACCATTTCTGGGCCGTGCACCAGAGCCTGAAGGCGCAGATGCTGCACGCCATCCAGCACCGGGTGACCCAGCAACACCTGCGCAACCATGGCTCGGAGGCGCACCTGGACCGCATGCTGCGGCGTGCCAACCCGCTCGACCCGAACGTGCTGACCATCGGCTTTGCCCGCCGTTTCGCCACCTACAAGCGCGCCACGCTGATCTTCGAGAACATCGACTGGCTGCGCCAGATCATCGATGACGACGATCGCCCGGTGCTGTTCCTGTTCGCCGGCAAGGCCCATCCCGCCGACCAGCCCGGCCAGTCGCTGATCCGCCGCATCCACGAGATCGCCCGCCTGCCCGAGTTCGAAGGCAAGGTGCTGATGGTGGAGGGCTACGACCTGGGGCTGTCGCGGCGTCTGGTGTCCGGTTGCGACGTGTGGCTGAACAACCCCATCTATCCACTGGAGGCCTCCGGCACCTCCGGCATGAAGGCGGCCATGAACGGCGTGCTCAACCTGTCGGTGACCGACGGCTGGTGGGGCGAGGGCCATGACGGCAGCAACGGCTGGGCGATCAAGCCGGCGCCGGAATATTTCGACGATGCGCGCCGCAACCGCGAGGACAGCCAGACCCTGTACGAACTCATGCAGGACCAGGTGATCCCGCTCTACTATCAGCGCAACGCGCTCGGCTTCTCGCCCGACTGGGTGAGGATGGCGAAGCGGTCCATCTCCACCCTGCTGCCGCGTTTCAACGCCAACCGCATGGTCATGCAGTACGCGCAGAAGTTCTACGGACCCGCGGCCCGTCAGGGCCGCCGCTACGGTGCTGAAGATTTCGCCGGCGCCCACGCCATCGCCGACTGGAAGGCGCGTGTGCGCCAGGCCTGGGGCGGCGTGCAGATCCGCCGTCTGGATGAGCCACGCAAGCGCATCCAGTACACCGAAAGCATGGAGATCGAGGTTGCGGTGCGCCTCAACGGCCTCGATCCGGCCGACGTACGGGTTGAACTGCTGGTCGGGCGCGCCTCCCGCCAGGGCCAGGAACGCGAACTGCGCAACATCCCACTCCAGGCGACCGGCTTCGAGGGCGATGAATGCCGGTTCCGGCTGCAACTGACCCCGGAATATTGCGGCCGCCTCATCTACCGCATCCGGGTGTACCCCTACCACGAAGCACTGACGCATCCCTTCGAGACCGGCCAGATGATCTGGCTGTAACCGGGGGATACGCCCGCCGCGGCTCGGCTGGCCTGGGCGGCTCGCTCAGGCGGCCGCCCGTTCTGCCTGGGTACGCTCGCCGATCAGCTTCAGGTACAGGGACTGATAGGCACGGGCGCTGGTTTCCCAGCTGAAATCCCGCTCCATGCCGGCCTGCATCAAGCGCCGCCACGCCTTGGCGTCGGCGTAAACCGCGAGGCCCGCCTCGATCGCCAGCCAGAGGCCATGCGCGCTGGGGGTGTCGAACACGAAACCGGTCTTGCCCGGCTCGACCGTGTCCTTGAGGCCGCCGGTGGCATGGACGATCGGCACCGTGCCGTAGCGCAGGCTGTACATCTGGTTCAAGCCGCATGGCTCGAAGCGCGACGGCATCAGGAAGAAATCGGCCGCCGCCTCGATGCGGTGCGAAAGACCCTCGTCATAGCCGATGGTCACCGAAACCCGACCCGGGTGCTTGCGCGCAAGCTCGCGCCAGGCCGCCTCCAGCTCGGGCTCGCCGGTCCCCAGCAGAACGATCTGGCCGCCCCGGTCGAGGATGCCCGGTGCGACCTGCAACACCCAGTCCAGCCCCTTCTGGTGCGCGAGGCGGGCGATGACGCCGAACAGTGGCGCGTCCAGATTGGGCTCCAGATTGAGGTCGGCCTGCAGCAGACGCTTGCAGTCGGCCTTGCCTTCCGGCTGTTGCGCGGAATAACGGCAAGGCAGATGCGGGTCGGCCTCCGGGTCCCAGTCATGGATATCGATGCCGTTGAGGATGCCGGTCAGGCGTTCGCGCCGGTCGTGCAGCAGGCCATGCATGCCCACTCCGGTCGCCTGTTTCTGGATCTCCTCGGCATAGTTCGGACTCACGGTGCTGATCCAGTCGGCGTAATACAGCCCGGCCTTGAGAAAAGACAGCATGCCGTAAAACTCCACCCCTTCCGGCCGGAAACTGTGCGCCGGCAAGCCCAGCGCCGGCATCAGACTGGCAGGAAACACGCCCTGATAGGCCAGGTTGTGGATGGTCATCAGGGTGGCGGCACGGGGGCGCCCCCCCCATTCCGGCGCCAGGGCGAGATAGGCCGGTGCCAGTCCGGTCTGCCAGTCGTTGCAATGCAGGATCTCCGGCCGCCAGTCGAGCCCCGAATCCGGTCCCGCCATCCAGGCCGCCATGCGCGACAGCAATGCAAAGCGCCGGGCATTGTCGGGGTAGTCGCGACCGTTCACATCCTGATAGGGACCACCCTCGCGCAGGAAATGCTCCGGCGCATCGAGCACATACACCGGCACGCCGCTGCCGGGCATCCCACCCAGACGCAGGCGCATCTCGCCAAAGCCGTAGAAATCACGGAAGTACCAGATCTCGCGCGGCTCATCCAGAGCCGCCAGGACACCCCGGTAGCCGGGCAGCAGCAAGCGGCAGTCCTCGCCGATGGCGCGCAGTGCAGCCGGCAAGGCCCCGGAAACATCGGCGAGCCCGCCGGTCTTGATCAATGGGCGCGCCTCCGAGGTGGCGAACAGGATGGTGGACATGGAAGTCAGTCAGATCGGCAATGACCCGCCATTGTAGCCGAGCCAGGGAATGCACTTGGCATGCCGGATGAAGCAAGACTTCACGGCAGCGCTGGCATGTTGCATGCGTGCGCGCCCTGGGCGATGTCTGGATGCTGACTGAACTGTGGAAGGAACTCGGCTTTGGCGAATTGCGCCGTCTGTTCAGCCGAACCCGCCACAGCACAGACATCGAAGCGCTGATTCGGGTGATGGTGTTCAACCGTCTGTGCGATCCCGAATCAAAACTCGGCATCTTGCGCTGGCTGGAAACGGTACCCCCCACAGAAACAGAGGCACAGCGTTCACAGAAGCCCTCAAACAACGGTGTCCAGAGCTGCGCTTGGTCTGGATTCGGTCTCGCGCTGACATGGCGGGGGCGAGGGTTCCAAGAGAAGGATCACACCGGTGCCGGCCAGGCGGTCTGGAATGCGCGCGCGAATGTGTCCAGTTCGGCTGCGGGCAGGCCGTTGATGCCGGCGGCGGCACGCCGACCGCCGCCGCCGGGAAAGGCGCGGCACAGGGTATCGGCGCCTTCGCGGCGGGCGAGCGGGGCGCGCACGCTGACCGTGTAGGTGCCGGCACGGGCAGGGGTGAGCACGGCATGCGCCTGACGTGGGGATGCATTGGCGATGCGGTTGGCGAATACGCCCGACACCCGCCGCGCCCAGGCGACGTCGGGCAGGATATAGATCGCGCCGCCCGGGCATTGCACCTGAGGGGTGAGTGCTTCGGCCCGGGCAAGATCTTCATGCTGTCCGGCACGGATGCGGGCGTAGGCCGGCGCTTCGGCGACGAATGCGAACGGGTCGGCGTATTCGTGCAGGGTGCGGTACAGCTCGGCCGGTGGCATGAAGAGGTCGGCCAGCGTTTCGCCATAGCCGTTGTAGTTGATGCACTCGCCCAGTTCGCGCAGGGTGTCGAGCGCATTCTCGTCGAG
>CAZOZD010000160.1:0-640 GCA_964584195.1 uncultured Burkholderiales bacterium | reverse complement strand
CGGATCGTGGCGACGAAGCGTGAGGAGGTACGGGCGGCCCGGGCGGCCGTGCCGAGGTTGTCGCCGAATGCGGCCACCACCGCCCAGATCCGGAACCGGCCGTCCAGCCAGCGGTCGACGAGGAGGCTGGTGCAGACCTCGGCGGCGGTGTCGATGTGCGCCTCGAAGGCGGGATGTACCGGCAGATTGCCGGGGTGATGATGGTCGAACCAGCGCACCCGGGCGCCGGCCTGCAGGATGCGCCCCAGGGCCGGGGCATTGGGTTCGACGGCGATGTCGAGGACGGTGAGGGTGTCGCCGGCACCGGCCTCGACCCGGTCGAGCAGGGCGATGTCGCGCTTCACGCCGGTCACAAGCTCAGTGCTGTCGCATGGATCGGCCAGCCGCAACTGATGCAAGGCGCAGATGCCGTCGGCATCGCCATTGAAGATGTCGTATTGCATTTTCTCGATACACGATCGGGCAAAGGCATAGACTATCATTCCGATCCCGCTCATTGCCGCGCAGCGCATGCCCTCCGCCCTCCACTCCTGGCCGCGTACCCTGATCCTGCCCGGCTATGCCTTGCTGATCGCGGCCGGCAGCCTGTACCCCTATTCCGGCTGGGAAAGCGGGACGGGCTGGTCGATCGATTTCATGT
>CAZOZD010000159.1:0-5445 GCA_964584195.1 uncultured Burkholderiales bacterium | reverse complement strand
CGCTGCACGATCTCGATGACCTGCGCGTGTTCATGCAACATCACGTCCACTCGGTCTGGGACTTCATGTCCCTGATCAAATACCTCCAGCACACCGTCGCGCCGGCGCGCTGGCCCTGGACCCCGGGCGCCGACGCCAGCGTGCAGCGCTTCATCAACGAACTGGTGCTGGAAGAGGAAACCGATCAGGCCGCGCCCGGCAGCGCGGACCCCTTCTCCAGCCATTTCATGCTCTACATCGAAGCCATGCGCGAGATCGGCGCCGACGCCGGGCGCATGCTGCGCTTTGTCGACCGGGTACGTGACGCCGGCATCGACACCGCGCTGGACGGCGAGCTCGCCCCCGAACCGGCGCGGCGGTTCAACCGCGTCACGTTCGACTTCATCGCCAGCGGCCAGCCACATGCCGTCGCCGCGGCCCTGGCGCTCGGCCGCGAACACATCATCCCGGCCATGTTCCGCGCCTTCCTCGAACGCATGGCCGTCACCGAGGCGCAGGCGCCCATCTTCCATTTCTATCTCAAGCGGCACATCCACCTCGACGAGGATTTCCACGCCCCCCTCAGCCTGCGCCTGCTCGACGCCCTGTGTGGCGACGACCCGGGCAAGCTGGCCGAGGCCGAAGCCGCCGCCCGCCGCGCGGTCACCGCCCGCATCGAGTTCTGGGACGGTGTGCTCGCCGCCCTGCCCAGCCAAGTGAAGGAGGCCGCGTAATGCCGCAGCTCATCGTCCTGCCCCATGTCGAGCTTTGCCCGAGTGGTGCCGTGATCGACGCCCAGAAAGGCGTATCGATCTGCGACACCCTGCTCGAAAACGGCATCGAGATCGACCACGCCTGCGAGAAATCCTGCGCCTGCACCACCTGCCACGTGGTGGTTCGGGAAGGTTTCGACAGCCTGTCCTCCGCCACCGAGATGGAAGACGACCTGCTCGACAAGGCATGGGGTCTGGAACCCACCTCACGCCTGTCCTGCCAGGCCCTGATGGGCGACGAGGACGTGGTGGTGGAAATCCCCAAGTACTCGATCAACATGGTGAAGGAGGGCCACTGAACATGAAATGGACCGACACCCTGGACATCGCCATCGCCCTGGCCGAGCATCACCCCGACATCGACCCGCAATACATCCGCTTCACTGACCTGCACCGCTGGGTGATGGAACTGCCAGATTTCAAGGACGACCCCAACCGCTCCGGGGAAAAGATCCTCGAAGCCATCCAGCAGGCCTGGATCGAGGAAATGGATTGAACCCGACACAGAGTTCCGGCGGTCGTCGGAATCACGGCATCCTGGAAATAACCTTAAATTTTGCAGTTGGAACGCGCGCTTCGCTCACCCTCACCCGCCGCTTCGCGTCGGCTTCTCCCGCGGGGAGAGGCAAAATCAACCCATTGGGAGAAGGCAGGGTGAGGGCGCCAGGCGAAGCCTGGCTTGGTTTTCCGCCATGTTTTGGCGTTTCAACTGCGTTTTTCAGGATCATGGGCTCGCCAAATGCAATCCGGCATGGATGCGTTCGCATCCTCCGCTTTGTTGCCCTGTTCATTGCCCTGGCCAGCCCCCTGATGGCGCAGGCCGAAACCGGGCTGGCATTCAAGGGCCTGGTCCTGGGCGGCGGGATCACGCCACTTCTCGCCGATGCCCGGGTCGAATGCCAGCCCTTGCGCACACCGTTCGCCGACCGGGTATGCGGCCTGCGCCAGGGCGCGCATGAAACCATCGCCGGCGCGCCGGTCAACTCGATCTTCTGGTATGTCCGCTCCGACCGTCTGGCCCGCATCGTCATCAACCTCGATGCCCGCCATTTCGATGCGGTGACGCAAGCACTCGTCCAGCGCCACGGACCGGCGCGGGACGAGATGGAGACAGTGCGCACCCTCGATGGCCGGGAGCACCGCAACCGTGTACTCACCTGGCAGCGTGATGGCGGCCGGCTGGTGGCCGAACGCTATGCCGGCCAGATCAACCAGTCCCGCATCCGCTTCATCGACGAACGCGCCGAGGCCACGCCCCGTGTCCCGCGCGCGCCTCAGGACGATCTGTAGGCCATGCAGGGCTGTCCGGCCAGATACTCCTCCAGCGCCTCGGCCGGCATCGGCCGGGCAAGCAGGAAACCCTGCACCTCATGGCAGTGCATGCGGCGCATGAACTCGAGCTGGGCGACGGTCTCGATCCCCTCGGCCACGACGTTGAGACCCAGCCCTCGACCGAGATTGCCGACAGCCTCGATGATGGCGCCGATGCGCGGATCGCCGGCCAGCTTGCGCACGAAGGCCTGATCGATCTTCAGGGTATCGAAAGGCAGTTCGGCCAGATAGGCGAGACTGGAATACCCGGTGCCGAAATCATCGATGGCCAGCCGCACCCCGAGCGACTTGAGGCGGGTGAGGATGCGTGCAGTCTCGGCGAGATCGTGCAGCAGGCAGGACTCGGTGAGTTCCAGTTCCAGCCGGGCCGGATCGATGCCGCACACCTCGATCACCGCCGCGATTTCGCCGACCAGCTCGCGGCTCTGGAACTGGCGTGGCGACAGGTTGAGCGCCAGCCGGGGCGACCACCCCCGCCCCTGCCAGGCATGCAACTGGCGGCAGGCCTGGCGCAATGCCCAGGACCCCATGGCATGGATGGCGCCACTGGTCTCGGCGAGCGGGATGAATTCGCCCGGCGGCACCGTGCCGAGCACCGGATGTCGCCAGCGCAGCAAGGCCTCGACCCCATGCAAACGGCCGTCGTCGAGCCCGAACTGGGGCTGGTAGAGCAAAAACAGCTCATCGTTGCCGGCCGCCTGACGCAGCTTGCCTTCCAGCGCCAGCAGGTTGCGGGCCTGGTGATCATATACATCGCTGTAATGGGCAATACCGCCACCCCCGGTCTTTTTTGCCTGAGCCAAGGCGTGATCGGCAGCATCCAGCAAGGCATCGGCCTTGCCGCCGTCGCGCGGATGGACCGCGATTCCGATGCTGGCGCTCAGGTAGTACACCTCATCGCCATGCGGAAAGGGCTCGCCAAACAGGCCCTGCAAACGCTCGGCGACGCGGGCGCCGTCCTGCATCTGGCGGGTGTCGTTGAGCAGGATGCCGAACTCGTCCGAACCGGTGCGACCGAGCAGGTCGCTCTCGTACAGGTGGCCGGCCAGGCGTTGCGCCACCTGCTGCAACAGGTGGTCGCCACCAGCCTGCCCCAGTGAACGGTTGACGTTCTTGAAGCGATCGATGTCGAGCTTGAGCAGCACCAGTGGCACCGCCGAGCGATCGCGCCGGCGTGCCGCCAGCACCCGTCGCAATGCCTTGCGAAAGTGGGCACGGTCAAGCAGTGCGGTGAGGGGGTCGCGCCCGGACTGTTGACGCTGGTGCGCCTGGCTGCGTCGCCGTTCACTGATGTCGTGGAGCATCAGCATGACCCCGTTGGCCAGACCATGACGATCGGGCAGGATGGCCGACCAGACTTGGGCATCGATGCGGCGACCGTCGCGCCGGGCCAGATCGTTCAGCTCGCGGCCACGCACGGACTGACTCTCCAATGCAGCCTGGGCCAGCCCGGCCAGCGATTGCTGCGGATCCTCGGCCAGACAGGGCGGGGGCCGCCCCAGCAACTCGTAATCCTGCCAGCCCAGCATCTCGCTCGCCGCCCGGTTCCAGAAACTCACCCGGAGATCACGGTCGAGCGCCACGATCGCCATCGGCGCCGCATGCACGATGGCATGCAGGAGTGTGTTGCTGCGATCCAGCTGGTCACGCAGGGGTTCGTGCGCCCGGCTCGGGCGCACGCTGACCAGCCAGGACCACCCCTCCCCCCAGGCGATGCTGACGCTGTGCAGCTCGGCCATCTGGCGCTCGCCCTGGCGGGGATGGATGGAAATCTCCTGTATCTCGCCGTCCAGCAATGGGTGGCCGAACAGACCACCGGCCAGGTCCTCCGCATCCAGGCGCAGCATGCGTATCGCAGCGGCATTGGCATAACGTAGGTGCCCCTCGGGGTCCACCCGCATCACGCCATCGGGCAACTGGTCGAGCAGCTCAAGCCAGGGCGGAGCGAGGGCGACCAGCGCATCGGGCGAGCCCGGCGCGGTCCCGTCCTCGCTACAATCCAGGTTCATGTCGGCCGGGCCAGTACACGCGTATCGATGGTCAGCACCGAGACATCGTCATGCGGCTCCAGACCGTCGAGGAAATGCACTAGGCCACGCTTGATGCGCTCCAGCAGACACAGCCCATCCCGCGCCCGGGGTGTGGCCATGAGGCCATGCAGGCAACGCTCGCCAAACATCTCGCCGGCCGGATTGCGTGCTTCCAGCAGTCCGTCGCTGCACAGCAGCACGGTTTCGACCGCATCGAGATCGACCTGCACGGTGCCGGAATCGAATTCGGCTTCGCCGACGATGCCGAGCGGAAACTTGTCGGCATGGATTTCGCCGACCACCCGTTGTGCGGCATCGAGCAGGATCAGCGGCGGATGGCCACCGCTCCAGACTTCCAATGTCCCCTGGAGCGGCAGCAGACGCGCCAGGATGCCGGCACAGAACTGGCCGGTGGGCAACAGCAAATGCAGCTTGCGGTTGATCTCGGCGGCGATCTCGGCGACACCGTATCCCTTGCGCGCCATGGCGAAGAATATGTCGGCGGTGGGCAGGGCACCCACAGCGGCGGTCAGCCCATGCCCGGTGAAATCGCCCATGAGGATGTATATCGAGTCATCCGGCCCGCGCTCATACACCAGCAAGTCGCCACTGAAATGACCGGCGGCGAGGATCCAGTGCTTGAGCGCCTCGACCTCGCCACCGGGGCTGCGGTCGAGGATGCGGCTGAACATGTGCTGCGCCAGCTTCACCTCCTGATGCAGGCGCTGGCGATGGCGATCGAGCTGGCGGTACACCTGGCGCATGCGCTCGAACCCGGCCAGTTTGGCGGACAACAGGGTCGGGTCGATGGGCTCGTCGATGAAATCGAGTGCGCCACTGGCGATGAATTGCTCCAGGGTGATGTCCTCCCGCCTCGCCACGGTCAGCAACACATGCGACAAACCATCCTCAGCCAGGGCCGCCAGGCGCCGGGCGCAGGCATAGCCGTCCTGGTCGGCGAGACGCACGTCCATCAGCACCAGATCCGGACGATGACGCTTGTACAAGGACTGCGTGCCACGGCAGGACGCACTACGCATGACCTCATGGCCCTGGTCCTGCAGCCATGCCGCCAGTTCGGACGCACGTGCCCCGTCATGCTCGGAAATCAGCAGCTTCATGCCCCCCCCTTTTCATTCCATCCGAATCGTGGCGGTGTCCGCCTCCGTGACCCGAAACAGCCGGGTGAAGCTGCTGGCGCGCAGCACCTGGCTGAAATGGGGCCGGCAGGCACGCAATGTGACGGCAATCCGGCGCGCCGAAGTGGCACGATGCAGGATCAGCAACATGCCCAGCCCGGAGCTGTCGACGTAATCGACACCCGCGAAGTC
>CAZOZD010000158.1:5152-5480 GCA_964584195.1 uncultured Burkholderiales bacterium | reverse complement strand
CGGGGTGCGCAGGGTGAACAGCTTGAGCAGTTCACGCTCGCTGAATGCGCTGGCGCCGACCAGGTTGATGCCACGGATTCTGGCCACCTCGCCCTCGCTCACCTCGAAATGGATGGCGGTGCGGTTGCGTTCCAGCGGCGACAGGGTGGTGCGTACATCGACCGCGTAACGGCCGCGGTTGAAATACTGCCGCTTCAGTTCCTGCTCGGCGCGGTCGAGCATGGCGCGGTCGAGGATGCGGCCTTCGGCCAGGCCGAGCTGCTTGAGCGAGGCGCGGATGTCGTCCTTGGAGAACTCCTTCATCCCGGTGAACTCCACCGAGGCGATG